>JBOGJF010000643.1:0-3017 GCA_050747785.1 Vicinamibacteria bacterium | reverse complement strand
GTGATGATGACGCCGAGAAGTGCCAGCCAGATCACCACGACGAAGACGTCGCTCGTCGCCCTACTTCGTCAGTAGAACCCCCATTCCCGAGAGTCCGACGAACATCTGGGCCAGAGCTACAGCTTGCATGGGCGTCATCCTACCTGGCGCCGCGCGCCACGGCAACACTGCCGCCCCGCGTGGAATCCGGCGTTATCCCGGGCTCGCTCGCCGGCCGGCGCGAGTGGCTCACGAAGCAACGAGGCGCCGCGCCGCCGCTGTCGCTGGTCAATAGAAATATCACGGCGGTCGCTTCGATCTGGCCGACGATCTCGATCCACTTCACGCCCGCCGTCTCGGCCCGGCTCTTGGCCTCCGAAAGGGCGTCTTCGCTCCGGCAGGTGCTGAGCTCAACGGCGAAGGATCGACGTGGTGTGCCCGGCATCCTTGCGGGCTCGCTCCAGCTGTCGGCCATCGTCGCCGCGCAGCGGGAACTCTGGTTCGTCGCGTACCCGGATCCGCGTGGACCAGATCCTCGCGATCTCGTGGAAGCTCC
This sequence comes from Vicinamibacteria bacterium, assembly GCA_050747785.1. Classification (GTDB taxonomy): domain Bacteria; phylum Acidobacteriota; class Vicinamibacteria; order Marinacidobacterales; family DATDRI01; genus CBDANW01. The sequence goes on along the minus strand of JBOGJF010000643.1, from coordinate 2,482 downwards.
TGCTGCCCGCGCAGGGTTGGGTTACCTCCCGGCGGCCTTGCGGCCCCGCTCCAGTGCTTCATGGTTCCGGGGTGCTGCGGCGACGATCATCTTGAATCCCTGCTTGAGCCGCTGCTCAACGTCGTTCGCGTCGGCGACGGTGCAGCAGGGCACGTTGTTGTCCAGGCAGGCGGCGAGGATCGCCTGCACTCCCGCCTCCACATCTGGGTGCTTGCTGTTCCCCGCGTGGCCCATGTCCACGGAGAGGTCGCCGGAGCCGGCCCAGATCGCGCTGATCCCCTTCACCTCTTTGAGGATGTGGGGCAGGTTCTTCACGCCCGTCCGGTCCTCGACGATAGCCATCAGGAACAGCTCCCCCGCCGGGCTGACGGGCCAGAGCTCCGCCGCCTGGTAGTACTCCGGCACCGAGAGGCCCCAGTAGCGGGCTGCGTGCCGGGGGAACCATCCACGGTGCCCGTGCTCCGCCTCGCCCTGGCGAGGATAGCGGACCGCGGCGACCACGGCCCTCGCCTCCTCGACGGTGGAGAGGTGGGGCTGCACGATCCCGTACGCGCCCGCGTCCAGTGTTTGCTTGATGACCCACTGGTTCATCTCCGAGGAGTTGGGCGCGACCCGCACCAGGGGGACCACGTCCGGGGCAATGGAGCCCGACCGGACGATGCGGCCGTGGTTCAGCAGGTACTGCAATGAATGCCGCAGCGCCGGCAGATCGAAGTCCAGGTGCTCCATGTCCAGGATGACGAAGTCGTAGTTCGACTCGCCCGCGGCCATCATCTCGTCATAGGAGCCGTTGGGGATCACCCCCTGGGCGAAGACAGGCTGCCCTGCCTCCAGCAAGCCGATGAGTTTGTTCAGGTGGGTCCGGCTCTGCACGGTCGGCCTCCTTTGGTCGGTTCCCATCCTCAGTATCGCTTATCCAGGTTCTGTAGCTCGGAACACAAGAGCCGAAGGGCGCTCAGAGCTTCGCTGGGCGCTGGACGCTACGACAACGGGATCGGGCCGCCGGCCGCTATGCCCTGGACCAAGTCCCAGGCGTCATACCGTCGAACGCAGCGACCGGTCAATGTCCACTCTTTCAGGCGTCTCGGTTCATGGACGCTTGGCACCGCCACGGTCACCCGAACGAACGGAAGCTCTCACGTCGTCATCCCGTAATATCGAAGGTGCATACCACAGTAGCCGATCACGAAGCGCTGTCGGGGCTCGTCCACTTCGAAGTAGATCTGGAGGCAGTTCTGGCGGTCTCCTCCCCCTAGCGTCAGATGCCTTGCCATCTCGAGCCTCCGGCCCTTCTGAACAAACACGCGATCCTTCCCGTACATGTTCATCGTGTTCTGGCTCTCTGTGGCAGCGTACTTGAATCCCTTCTCTCCGAAGGCCTTCTCCCACGGCCCCATTGAGTTGCCGGTCGCCTTGCTCTTGAAGTACGCCTCGGCCACTTCCTTGGTTGCCAGGAGCGCCTGGTAGACCTGCGACGGCCGCCCGAAAGCTGACTTGTCGGCCGACTCTTCGGCGCTTCGCCACACTTCCAGATGGGCGCGAAACTCGTGCCCGGCCCTGTCGCCTCGCGAACGGTTCGAAACTCGAAATCGACCGACTCGGCCCCATGCGCGCTTTTGAGGATCTGTTCGGTTGCGTGCTGTCGGATCTGGCCGAAGCTCGCCCTCAGATCTCGGTTCTCGTCCTCGAGTTCAGCAATCCGGAGCTCGAGTTCGATCATTCTCCCCTCGCCCGCATCAACGTTACGGCGAAGCTGGTCGCGCTCATCCAAAGCCTGAAGCAGCTGACCCTCCAACTCCGAGCGGTCTATGAGGCCACGCCTGACCTGCTCCCGGCGATTCGCCTCCGCGGCCTCAAGCGCTGCCCGGACCCTTTTCGTGATCGGCCCCTGAATGAAGCGCACGGCCGAAATTGCGGCCAGTCGCCGGAACAAGACGTTCGCGAGCGGCCGACCTTCGTCTTCCCACGCGCGGACCCTGTCGGGCAGGAATAGCGTGTGCCCGTACGGATCGGCGGCTCGCGTAAGCCCTGGCCAGTAGATCCGCGCGGCGCCGTTGAAGCAGGACAAGCTCCGTCCCAGCTCGTTCGTCAAAGCGAAGGAGGCCCACTTGTCGTTCAGGGCGTACACGTGCGCCAACCCGACCACTGCATCTGCGGTGGTGGCAGGGCTCGCCAAGTACAAGTCGGTCCAGCCATCGCGCGAAAACAGAATCACCGGCAAAGAGCGAGCTGACGACAGCAGTTGTCCATCTACAAAACCCTCGATATCGGCGACCGCCAACGATCGCGGTGACGCCCGAAGGGTGTGGCCGTTCTCCTTGCAGGGAAATTCCTCGATGAGCCGCCGGACAAGCCGCGGCCGACCCACATCGAACTGCGGCGGCGCGAGCCGAAAGGTTGTCGATTCCAAGCGGACAACGATCGACACTTCCGTGCGCTTATCCACCGAGGCCACGAGACACTCCGATGTCCAGAGCAGGGT
>JBOGJF010000642.1:0-2498 GCA_050747785.1 Vicinamibacteria bacterium | reverse complement strand
TTGTCCGAGAGAACAAAGACGTCTTCCTCTCCCTCCCAGTGATCCAGCATCACCTGCTGATCGTCGAGCCGCTCCCTGATCTTGCCGATGGCGAGCGCGCAGACGAAAACGTCGTCCACGTACCCCTCCGCGCCGACGGCCTCGTCGCTTCCGAAGTCGAACGGGGAGATGAAATAGGCGAGAGCGCAATTGACGACGGGTCTGAGCTCGGGCGGAAAGCGTGAATCATCCAGCAGCCCCGTCAAAAGCGCAAAGTACGTGGGGACATGGCTGACGATCTCCTGATAGTCACCTTCGTAGCCCTCGACCTGCCCTTTGAGGAAGGTCAGGTAGTCCTGCATCGCCTGCGCCATCAAATCCGACTCTTGCTCACCATCATGCCTCAATAGTCTAACTCGAAGCGGTCGCGGTACCGAAAGCCAACCCCCAACGCTCTCACGCTCTCACGTCCTCTCGTTGACTCGTCCCTGAGCGGGTTATATATTAGCCTCCCGCCACAGGGAAGAACGAACCATGCCATCCGTCGACTACCTCTAACGTGTTCAAGAGCGTCGCATCGCGGCTCATTTTCTGGATTGCGGGAACGACGGCCGTTCTCTTCACGGTGGCGACCGTCTATTCCTACCAGGTCTCGCGCGACCTGGCCATCCGCGACGCGGAGCGCCGCGCGGTTCTCATCGCCGAGTCCCAGGCCAGAGTCGTGGAAGAGGTGCTCCACTCCGCCGAGGAAGGGGCGCGCCTCTTGGCCACGACGCTCGGTCACACGACGATATCGAACCAGGAGCTCGAGAACGTGATCCGCGCCTTCGTGGAAGGCAATCCCAAGGTCTATGGCTCGACGGCCGCCACGAATCCCGAGACGCGGGGTCTCTACGCTCCGTATTTCTACCGGACCCCGAGCGGGATCGCGCGGGCGGATCTCGCCACCGAGGCGTACGACTATCCGCGCAAGGAGTGGTACACGAGTGCGGCTTCCGCGGGAGAGCCCCGCTGGTCCGAGCCCTACTTCGACGAGGGCGGCGGGAACGTCCTGATGGTGACCTACACCGTCCCGGTCTTCGCCGAGGGCGCGGAAGACGGTCGTTTCGCCGGAGTCGTCACCGCCGACATCGCGCTCGAGTGGCTCGCCGATTTGATCGAGTCGCAAGGACTCGGAGGCTCTGGTTACGCTCTCGTTCTATCGCGTCGGGGACAAATTCTCGCCCATCCCGATTCGGGCATGCTCATGACCGGCGTCACGTCCGGGCAGGAAACGAGCGAAGCCACCGATCCGCGCGCGCGGGAGATCGTCGCGAAGATGCTTCGGGGAGAGGAGGGCTTCGAGCCCTTCGACGATCGCTACCTCGAAAAAAGGGCGCGGGCTGTCTTCCGGCCGGTCGGAGGGGCCGGGTGGTCCTTTGCGGTCGTTTACGTCGAGGATGAGCTTCTCGCCGAAGTACGGCGGCTCGCGACGCTCGACTTCGCCATCCTAGCGGCGGTCCTGGTCGCGCTCGGCTTGGTCGTCTCCTGGGTTTCGAAGCGCCTGACGCGTCCCCTCCGCGAGCTATCGACGAGCGCGGCTCGGATCGCCACGGGGGATCTCGATCTCGCCCTGCCGCCCGTCCAGTCCGACGACGAAGTCGGGGCGCTCACGGGCGCATTCCATCACATGCGCGATTCCCTCAAGGAATACATCCACAACCTCGAGGTCACGACCAAGGCGAAGGAGCGGCTCGAGAGCGAGCTCCAGATCGCGAGGAAGATCCAGATGGACATGCTCCCGCCGAATCGCGCCGTCGGCGGTCCGCCGGCGGTCTACGAGCTCGCTGCGTCGCTCGTTCCGGCCCGTCAAGTGGGAGGGGATCTCTACGACCATTTCGTCCTCGGCGGGAAGGTCTGGTTCCTCGTGGGGGATGTCTCGGGCAAGGGCGTGGGTGCGGCTCTTTTCATGGCGCGCGCCAAAACCATGATCCGCGCCGTCGCCCACCCGAAGGTCGATCTGGCGGACGTCCTGAACCTGGTCAATCGAGGCCTGTGCGAGCAGAACGAGCAGGGAATGTTCGTCACGCTTTTCGCCGGCGTGCTCGACCCCATGACCGGTGCGCTCACTTACGGTTCTGCGGGGCACGATCCGCCGGCCATCGTTTCGGGTGGGAACGTGAAACCGCGATTCATGGATGTCAACGGGGGTCCGGTCCTCGGTTTGATCGGCACCACGGAGTACAAAGAACAGAGCACGCAATTGGAACGGGGCGACACCGTCGTCGTTTACACCGATGGTGTTACCGAAGCAGTCGACAGCAAGGGCGAGTTCTTCACCACCGGGCGCATCCTAGAGACCTTGGCCGCGGTTCCCATACAATCGACATCCGCTATCTTGGGAGGGCTCCTCGACGCCTTGCATGGGTTCGTCGGCGACGCGCCTCAGTCCGACGACATTACCGTGATGGCGGTACGCTACAACACGATTCCTGACTAGCAGGCCTATGAGATGCACGATGGGCCTGCGCGAGCGGAGC
>JBOGJF010000641.1:0-2010 GCA_050747785.1 Vicinamibacteria bacterium | reverse complement strand
TTGGTAGAAGCGTTCCACCGCACTGACGGGCGGCGACTGTGGGACTACTCGGTCGAGGCGGAGGGAACGATGAACGAGGTTCATCGGAAGCACAACCTCGCCAGCCCCAGCGCGGTCACCGACGGGGAGCGTGTCTACGCGGTCTTCGGAACCGGGCAAGTCGTCGCTCTCGACATGGAGGGCACACTCGTTTGGAAGCGTAACCTGGGTGCAGAGTACGGACCGTTCGAGATCAACTGGGGGCCGGGCAGCTCGCCCACGCTCTATCAAAACCTCTTGATCCTTCTCTGCGACTACGCTCCCGCCTCGTATCTTCTTGCCGTCGACACCAGTACCGGCCAGAACGCCTGGAGAGTCGATCGCGGAACCGGGAAGTTTTCTTACAGCACTCCTACCGTCGTGACAGGTCCGGAAGGAGACGAGCTCATCGTGAACTCCAACGAGCGCCTCGACGCTTACCGTCCCGATACGGGTGAGTTTCTGTGGCACACCGGAGAGCCCAACCGCTTCCCCATACCCGTGCCTTCGGCTCACAATGGCATCATCTACACCAGCCGGGGATATCGGAGTGGGCCTTACATGGCGATCCGGACCGGCGGTCGCGGAGATGTCACGGAGAGTCACGTCGCATGGAGCGTGCCGACCGGAGCTCCTTACATTTCTTCCGTCGTTCACTACCAAGGTCTGGTGTATATGGCGGAAGCCGGCGTCGTCACGTGTGTCGATGCCCAGACCGGGCAAAGGGTCTGGCAGGAACGCATCGGCGGCATATTCAGCGCGTCCCCGGTAGCCGGCGATGGTAAAATCTATTTCGTGAGCGAGACGGGCGAGACCGTGGTGCTCGCCGCCGGGCGAGAGCCAAAGGTTCTGGAACGAAACCGAATCGACGGTCGCCTGGTCGCTTCGCCGGCGATTTCCAACGGGCAGCTCTTCCTTCGAACGGACGATCATCTGGTAAGCATCGGAGAGTAACGAGCCTCCATCCGAGAGCCGCTAGTAGGAAGCGGTACTCTCGTCGAGTCACGCGTGGTGACGGTCATGACGAACCGAGGAAAGCCGATTTCCTGGGGCATAGCCGTTCAGGTCTTACTGGCAGTGCTCTGCGTTCAGACATCGTGGCTGGCCGCCCAGGGAACCGAGAAATACAACGAAATTCGTGCTGGGAAGCGCGCCGAGGCAGTGCGCATCGACGAGCGAGTACTCATCGATGGTCGCCTCGACGAGACAGCCTGGCAGCGGGCCAAACCCGCGGTCGACTTCTATCAACAGGCGCCCGACGAAGGAGAGCTCGCCACCCGATCTACCGAAGTGCGCTTTCTCTATGACGACAGCATGCTCTATATCGGAGCCATGATGTTTGACGACGAGCCGGAGAAAGCCATCACCAATGACCTTTCGCGCGACTTCTCCGGCTTCAGCCAAGACCAGTTCGGCGTGATTCTAGACTTGTTTCGGGATCAAAAAACGGGCTTCGGCTTCCTGGTCAACCCCGGCGGCGCGATGCGAGACACGCAGGCATACGACAACGGAAGGAACGACGGAAACTGGAACGGTGTCTGGTATTGCCGCACCGCCATGCTGGAGAATGGTTGGAGCGCCGAGTTGGGGATCCCGTTCAAGACCCTTCGCTTTCCCAACCGAGACGTCCAGGAATGGGGTCTCAACCTCATGCGAAGGGTGCGTCGCTTCAACGAGACATCCGTTTGGTCGCCAGTCCCCAGACCCTTCACACACTACCGGGTGTCTGATGCCGGCGTGCTGAGCGGGATCCAAGCACAGAGCTCTGGAACGAACATCCGGGTGTTGCCCTACGCCAAGGGCGCGACCGAGGATGGCCTGCCCGACAGCGACGATTTCAGCGGGGATGCTGGCGTGGACGTGAAGTGGGGCCTCACGTCTTCTCTCGTTCTCGACGGTACCTATCGCACCGACTTCTCCGAGGTGGAGGCCGACGCCCAGCAGATCAACCTCACCCGATTCAGCCTCTTCTTCCCCGAGAAGCGCCAGTTC
>JBOGJF010000640.1:0-10186 GCA_050747785.1 Vicinamibacteria bacterium | reverse complement strand
TCGTCGGCGCATTCTTTACTGCTCGCTCACTCCTCGTTCGCTCGCCTGTCCTCCGCTCGCAGGCTCGCTGCGGACGGCGGCGCGCCGGGCTCCCGCCTACGCCCTTCGGGCTTCCCGCCTTCGCCGTGGCAGTTTCCTCCCCACCCCACGGCTTCGGGGAGGCCAAGCCGAAGCCCTGCGAAGGCTGGCGGCGAGGTCCTGACGAAGCCTTGGCGAAGTCGGACGCTCCGCTCGCGCAGGTGCCGCACGTCTGTTACTCGGTGCGGGTCCAGTTGTATGTGATCTGGAAACCCAGAGTGAAGTCGGGGGACGTGGACGACAGATCTTCGGCAAAGCGCCATTCGTAATGGAAGCGGTCCGATCGTCGCCACCGCAGACCGAGAATGACCTGTCGACCGTCCTTGCTTAGGGCGCTGATATCGCTCTCCAACATCGGTCGAGATTCATCGTACTGCAATATCGCCGATACAGAAGGTTTGAATCGCCAGTCGACGGCGGCCATCCATGAGAAGAAGTTCTTGGATCGGGCTTCGTCGAGATCGGACGTAACGTGGTAGCTCAGGTTGAAGAAGCCCCCCACTTTTCGGCCGACGCGGCTCAGCTCGACGCCGAAGCCCAAGTCCGTTCCTCCGCTGCCAGCCAATTTATCGCGGCTCCCGGTTGGTAGCTTGATCGCCGCTCGTGCCGCGAGCTCGGTCGCGCCCAGCTCTCTCCAGCTAAAGGCTCTCTTCACTTGTACCGTCAGATCGCCGAGAGCCACGAAACCCTCTTCTCGCTCGAGGATCGGTACGTCTTCGACGCGCCAGTGGTAGCGGAATATGTTGTCGGGCTCGACGTCCCGGACGTAGTTGGGAAGGCCGAAGGCGTGGTGAAAGTCGGAAATGAAGGGATCGAGAAAGCCAGCTTGCATCCAGTAGAGGGGAAGGCGTCCGGCGATCTCGAGATTCCTACCTAGGCCAAAGTTCGCTTGGAAGACAGCGTGCAGGGACTCCAAATCGATCTCGAGGGACTCTAGATCGCTCTTCTGCAGGATGAGAATATTGGAGTAATCGAAATTGACCGAGACCGTGCGCTCGCCTTTGCCCAATACCCGGGCCCTCTCGGGCCCCAATGAGATGAATAGGAATGCGGGTGGGAACTGATTTCGGTTCGCGACGGGGCCTCGCCAGGAATCATCGCTCTCTCCGATCTCCGCGGCGCTCATTTCCTCCTTGCTCTCGGCTTGCGGTAACGGAGGATGCAGAATCGCCGCATCGGCGGGGGGGGCTCCTCTCAGAAGCATGGCTAGCAAGAAGAGGGCATCGAGGCGCTTCATCGTTGGAGTCAAAAGGTGCGAAGGATACCAGGTTGAGCGCGGTCGAAACAACAGAGAGGTGATAGCTTGACCTCCCGGGTCATCCGCTGCTAGACTGCCCTCGTCATGATGTCAACCGTGCGACATCGCTATTTTCCCCGCCATTTTAGCGCCTAGCGGCGCACTCTTTCTTTCCATCTCTGCTAACCATGTTGGACACTAAGGGCAGGTATCTATGATTATCGTCTTGCGACAGGACGCATCTCCTCGAGAGATCGCCGACCTCGAGAGTTGGCTGCACGACCACGGAACCGTGACCACGGTCATCCGCGGCGAGGAACGATCCGTCATTGCGGTGATCGGGGCGATTCATTTCTCGGGCAAAGAGCTCGAGAGCCATTCGGCCGTCCTCGAGGTTCTACGCATTTCTCAACCCTACAAAATAGCCTCGCGCGAGTCCGGGTTCGCGCCGCAGGTCAAGATCGGAAACATCCTGGTCGGCGGCCCCAAGTTTCTGGTGATGGCGGGCCCGTGCGCGGTCGAGAGCCGGGAGATCCTTTTGGAGACGGCTCGCCGACTGTCCGAGATGGGCGTCACCGTGCTTCGGGGAGGAGCCTTCAAGCCCCGTACGTCTCCCTATTCGTTCCAGGGTTTGGGGGAGGAGGGGCTCAAGCTGTTGGCCGAGGCCCGCGAAGAGACTGGGATGTTGGTGGTCACCGAGGTGATGACTGCGGACAAGGTGGATCTCGTGGCACGATATGCCGACATCCTCCAGGTGGGCGCGCGCAACATGCAGAACTTCGATCTGCTGAAGGCGGTTGCGGAGGTGGACCGACCCGTCATCCTGAAGCGCGGAATGGCCGCGACCATCGACGAGTGGCTCATGGGCGCGGAATACATCCTGGGTCGCAACCAGAAGGTCATTCTCTGCGAGCGCGGCATCCGGACTTTCGAGACCAAGACGCGAAACACGCTCGATCTAAACGCGGTGCCGGTTCTCAAGGAGCTGACCCATCTGCCGGTGATCGTGGATCCGAGTCATGGAACCGGCGTACGGCGCTACGTTCTCCCGATGTCGCTCGCGTCGATGGGCGCGGGAGCGGACGGCCTCCTCATCGAAGTGCATCCCGACCCCGACCGGGCTCTTTCCGACGGGGCGCAATCTTTGACGTTCGCCGAGCTGCAGCGCCTTCTAAAGGCTTTGCAGTCCATGGCGCCCGTGGTGGGGAGAGAGCTCGAGCTCTCCTGGCGACATCCGGAGATCGCCACTTCGCCCGCTCCACCGAAAGCGCAAGTGGTCTACCAGGGTGAGCCCGGGGCCTTCAGCGAGACGGCCGCCCTCGCCTTCTTCGGGGACGTGAAGCCGCTGGGGGTCCCCGCGTTTCGGAACGTCTTCGAAAAGGTGGCGTCCGGGGAATCCGTCTACGGTGTCATCCCCATCGAGAACTCTCTCTCCGGATCCATCAATCAGAACTACGACTTGCTGCTTGAGTTCGATCTGTCGATCGTGGGTGAGGTCAAGCTGCGGGTGTCGCACAATCTCCTAGCGAATCGCGGTGTGAGGGAGAAAGACATAAGGAATCTCTATGGGCACCCCCAGGCACTCGCCCAGTGCGATCGGTTCCTGCGGCTCCATCCGGAGTGGACCGTCTACCAGACCTACGACACCGCGGGCTCGGTCAAGATGATCAAGGAACAGGAGGCGCTGGACGCAGCGGCGATCGCTTCATTGCAGGCGGCCGAGATCTACGATGTCGAGGTGTTGGCGGAGGCCATCGAGGACAATCCTCAGAACTACACGCGCTTCGTGGTGATTGCCCAGTCGCCGCGCGTCCACGGTCGCTGCGACAAGACTTCGGTCGTGTTCACGACACCCAACAAGCCCGGGGCGCTCTTTGCGGTTCTCCAACTCATCGCGAAGCACGAAGTGAATCTCGTCAAGCTCGAGTCCCGCCCCATCCATGGACGTCCGTGGGAATACATGTTCTACATGGATTGGGAAGGTAACATCGAGTCGCCCAGCGTGAGCGCGGTCCTCGGCGCCCTCCCGGAATGCACCGAGACGCTCAAGGTTCTGGGCTGCTATCCATCGGCATGACGCGGAAGAGATCGAAGGCGTGAGAGTTCCTCCGCGGCGCATCGCTCTTCTTTGGACCTCTTTCTCTCTCGTCCTGTCTTGTTGCCGTGCTCCGGCGCCCGAGGTGCGCGAGGAGGCCGTCGCCAGCCCGCGCGCCGTTCTGGAAGAAGCCGTTCGAGAAGGACTGGTACCGGGAGCGGTGGGTTTGATCGCCGTCGACGGAGAGGTGATCTTCAGGGAGGCGTTTGGTTGGAAGGACATCGAGGCGCAAGATCCCATGACGGAAGACACCATCTTTCGTATCGCCTCGATGACTAAGCCCGTCACCAGCACCGCGGTAATGATGCTCGTCGAGGAGGGACGGCTGGCTCTCGATGATCCGGTTTCCCGCTTCATTCCGGAGTTCGCGCATCCGAACGTGGTCGAGAGCGGTTCCAACGGGGATGGCTCAGTGGTGCCGGCGCTGGGCGAGATTACGATCCGCCATCTCTTGACCCACACTGCCGGCATCAGCTACCGGTTCTCGGGAATCGAGCCCCTGACTTCCCTCTACGCGGAAGCGGGCATCTCCGACGGTTTGACTCAGACCGAGGGCACGATCGGGCAGGGCATGACGCGTCTGGCCAAGATGCCTCTTCTTCACGAGCCGGGAACGGCGTGGAAATACGGTCTGTCGACCGACGTGCTCGGATACGTCGTCGAAGTCGTTTCGCAGGAAACGCTGGAACTTTTTTTCCGTGAGCGCATCTTCGAGCCTCTGGGGATGAAGGACACCTACTTCTACTTACCCGAGGATAGAGTCTCCCGACTGGCGTCGGTCTATCGGCCGGTGAGGGATGGGCTCCGCAAGCTTGGCGAGGAGCCGATCCAGGAGGGCCCGGTCCTTTTTTCGACGAGCTATCAGTACCGCGGCCCACGAACCTATTTTTCGGGTGGCGCGGGACTCGTCTCCACCATGGACGACTATTATCGATTCTGCCAGATGATTCTGAACGGAGGAGAGCTCGACGGAGTGCGGTTGCTGCGGCAAGACACGGTCGATTCCATGACGAGCAACCAGGTTGGCGACTTGAACGTGGGAGAAGGCAAAGTCGGTTTCGGCTTCTCGATAGAGTCTGGGGAAGGGAGGCTGGCATGGAGTTGGGGAGGGTTTTTCTTCACCCGCTTCTGGATCGAGCCTGGTGAGAAGGCCGTGGGAATCTTCATGTCTCAGCTGTGGCCCAATCAACGCTCCCCGGTCGATGATGTTTTTCGACGAGCGGCGGACGAATGGATACGAGCGGATCCGACGTGAGCGGAATGAATCTCCGCCACGGTAGCCAATCGGGCCGGTTCTAACCTAGTTCAATCTCGCTCGCCCTGGTGGGATTCCTATGGGGCTTGTCTGGTCGAAGCGCTCCGAAGCCTGCAGCCAATGCCCTCGAAGAACGGCTCATGAGTGTGGCCGGCCGCCTCGGCGTTGAAGCGCGAATCATGTTGCTGCCAGGATGCCACCGACACCACCAGCTATACGTCGCCAGGTCGCACGTTGTAGGATAAGAGCAACCGATCGTTCCTTCAGATCAGACTCAAACGTGGAGAGAGGCCACTACGACGTTGGGCTTCATCAAGAGCCAGGTCAGCACGGACAGCCAAGATTACAAGAGCAACCTGGAGCACAACACCCGTCTCGCTGCGGACCTCCAAGAAAAGCTTGCCGGCATACGGACCGGCGGCGACGAGAAGGCACACGCGCGACACCGCGAGCAAAAGAAGATGTTCGTACGCGATCGAATCGCGGCGCTTTGTGATGAAGGATCACCCTTCCTGGAAATAGGAGCGCTCGCTGGTTACGAGCTCTATGAGGACTCCGTTCCAGCGGGGGGGGTGGTCGTGGGTGTCGGCATGGTGCACGGTCGGCAATGCATGATCGTAGCCAATGACGCCACCGTGAAGGGTGGCACCTACTATCCCATCACCGTGAAGAAACACTTGCGGGCGCAGGAGATCGCGCTTCAAAGCAAGCTGCCATGCCTTTACCTCGTCGATAGCGGCGGGGCGTTTCTTCCTCTGCAAGCGGAGGTCTTCCCGGACCGGGAGCACTTCGGCCGCATTTTCTACAACCAGTCCGTTTTGAGCGCGGCGGGCATCCCTCAGCTTTCCGCGGTCATGGGAATGTGTACCGCCGGGGGTGCCTACGTTCCTGCGATGAGCGATCAGGCGGTGATCGTGAACGGGACCGGCACGATCTTCCTGGCTGGTCCTCCTCTGGTCAAGGCGGCCACGGGAGAGGACGTCTCGGCCGAGGATCTCGGAGGCGCCCGCGTTCACACCGAGCACAGCGGAGTGGCCGACCATTTTGCCATGGACGACCGACATGCTCTCGAGATCATGCGCGAGATCGTGTTCCACCTCGGCCGCCGCGAGCAGGCGTCGGTCGATCTCCGTTCGCCGGAGCCCCCCGCCTACGATGCGGAGGAGCTCCTCGGCATCTGGCCAAGGGATCTCCGGCGGCAGGTCGACGTGCGCGAGGTTCTGGCGCGCATCGTGGACGGAAGCCGTCTGTTCGAGTTCAAGGAGCGGTACGCAACGACGGTCGTGACCGGATTCGCCTATGTCGAGGGGATGCCCTGCGGGATCATTGCCAACAACGGCGTGCTCTTCAGCGAGAGCGCGCTCAAGGTGACGCACTTCATCGAGCTCTGCACGGTAGAGCGGATCCCCCTCGTCTTTTTTCAGAACATCACGGGTTTCATGGTGGGCGCAAAATACGAACGAGGTGGCATCGCCAAGGACGGCGCCAAGATGGTGCACGCGGTGGCCACCGCCAAGGTTCCCAAGATCACGATCATCTTGGGCGGCAGCTTCGGTGCCGGCAACTACGGCATGTGCGGGCGGGCGTACGAGCCGAGATTCTTGTGGACTTGGCCGGGAAGTCGCATCTCGGTAATGGGTGGAGAGCAGGCGGCGCAGGTGCTTCTCACCGTAAAGCGAGATCAGCTAGAGCGGCAAGGCAAGAGCCTCAGCTCGAAGGAGGCCGAGAAGATAACCGCACCGATCTTGGAGAAGTACGAGAAGGAAGGGAATCCTTACTTCGCTTCAGCCCGGCTCTGGGATGATGGAGTGATCGACATGAAGGCCACCCGCACCATCTTGGCCTTGAGCCTGGCAACCGCGTTGAACGCGCCACTCGAGGAGACCAAGGCCGGGGTGTTGCGCATGTAGACGCCCAGGCATGCGTGGGGACGACAGGGGCGTGTCGACGGCGAAGGCAGGGTGTGCCAAAGGTCATTCGAATAGCCAACGCAGGCGGTTATTGGGGTGATGATCCCTACGCCCTCCGTCGGCAGGTTCTGGGGCAGCTACCCATTCAATACGTCTCGGCCGATTTCCTGGCCGAGATTACGATGAGCATTCTTCAGAAACAGCTTTCCCGCGATCCCCAGGCCGGTTTTGCGCGAGACTTCATCACCCAGGTCGAGCCGCTCCTCGCAGAGGTCCTGGATCGCAAGATCAAGATCATCACCAACGCCGGAGGCGTGAATCCTTCCGCGTGCGCGGAGGCTCTCTGCGCCGCCGCCCGCAAACAGGGACTGGCTCTCCGGGTGGCGGTCATCGAGGGAGACAACATCGCCCCCCGTCTAGCGGAGCTCCGGAAGCAGGGAATCCAGCTCGAGAACATGGAGACCGGCGAGAGCCTCGAGCCTTATGCGGACAGCGTCCTTTCCGCCAACGCCTACTTCGGGGCACTACCGGTGGTCGAAGCACTTCGCTCGGATCCCGATATCGTTCTCTCTGGCCGGGTCACGGACACTGGCATTACGCTGGCCGCCCTCATCCACGAGTTCGGTTGGGCGCAAGACGATTACGACAAGTTGGCGCACGGGATCGTGGGTGGGCACATCATCGAGTGCGGCGCCCAGGCCACGGGAGGTAACTTTACCGACTGGTGCAAGGTCCAGAGCTTTCGCGATATGGGATACCCCATCATGGAATGCAGTGTCGACGGAACTTTCGTGGTGACCAAGCACCCCGGGACGGGCGGTTTGGTGACGTGTCAGACCATCCGAGAACAGCTTCTCTATGAGATGGGGCATCCGCAACGCTACCTCACACCGGACGTGATCGCCGACTTCACGCGAATTGCGGTCGATCAGGACGGTCCCGATCGCGTGCGGGTCTCCGGTGTGCGTGGCGAGAAGCCGACGGACCTTCTGAAGGTCAGTGTTTCCCTGGCCGATGGCTTCAAGGCGAGCGGGGAGATCATCGTTTCCGGTCCGGATGCCCGGGCCAAGGCCCAGGCCTGCGCCGACATCATCTGGGGCCGATTGGGAAAGGAGCTGCAGCGCGAAGGTCTATCCTATCTCGAGAGCTTCCACACCGACTTCGTCGGGGACGACAGTACCCACCGAGGGCTCACGCCGTCTCACCAGCCCACCGAGATACTCTTGCGGCTCTCTGCGCGGGATCATTCGCGCGAAAAGCTCGGCATCTTTCGCAAGCTCCTCCCGAGTCTGATACTGAGTGGACCGAGCGGCGTGGCCGTCACCGGAGGCGCTCCCGTGATCTCGGACGTCGTACGCTACTGGCCGGCGCTCGTCCCTCAAGAGCACGCGTTACCCGCGGTGTCCGTCTACGAGCAAGGCGGGTCCGGCGGCGAGCCGGAGCGCGTCGTGCGGGCCGAGAGCCTCGCCTGGCCGCGAACCGGCGGGTTCCCGGAGGCTGGCAGCCCTCCCGAGGATCCGTATCCTGCTTCGCTAATCACGCGATTGGAGGCGGACCCCTGCAGCGAGGTCCCTTTGATGCGCATCGCCCACGCCCGCAGTGGGGACAAGGGCGACACGGCCAACATCGGCCTCATTGGGAGGAGCCCGGAGTGTTATGTTTGGTTGCGGGAGAACGTCAGCGCCGAGCGGGTACGCGAATGGTTCGCGAGCATCGTTCGAGGACAGGTGCATCGCTATCTGGTACCGAATCTCTGGGCGATGAATTTCCTATTGGATGAATCACTCGGCGGGGGAGGCACGGTGAGCTTGTTCATGGATCCTCAGGGGAAAACCTACGGCCAGGCGCTCCTGCGGTGCCGTGTGGAGATCCCGAGCCGCCTCCTGGACACGATCGCACCGGAAAATGCGCCATGTCCTGGGGAGCTGCATCCGGGGGAATCGCCATGGCCGCCCAAATAGGTGGTTGCTTTGACCAAAGCTAGTCAGGCGGGTTCGCAGTTGCCTGCTGACAAAATAGGTGATTGCTTTGAGGGGAGCTAGTCAGCCGGCGGCGGGGCCCCACGCGCATTAATCTATGAAAACGCTTCGACTCGAGAGCCGAGATCACGGCGTCAAACAACTCATCTTGTCCCGGCCGGGAGTCCGCAACGCCTTCGATGAGACGATGATCGCGGAGCTCAAGGAAGTCCTCCGAGAGCTGGCCGCGATCTCGGATCATGAGGAGGTTCGTCTGCTGCTCCTGAGCGGAGAGGGGCCGGTTTTCTGCACCGGTGCCGACGTCAACTACATGATGCGGCTGGCCGCAAGCGGGGAGAGTGAAAGCCTGACCGATGCCCGCGCTCTGGCGCAGCTCTTCTATGCTCTCGCGGCTTTTCCCACGCCGGTAATCTGCGCGGTGCGGGGCGCGGCCATGGGAGGAGGGCTCGGGCTCGCCGTCTGTGCCGACTTCGTGCTCGCGGAGGAGAAAGCGACTTTCGCGACGACCGAGGTTCGTCTCGGTATCGTGCCGGGCGTGATCAGCCCTTACGTCGTTCGCAAGATAGGAGGTGGGGCAGCGGCCGCGCTCCTTCTATCCGGGCGGAGAGTCAAGGCACCCGAGGCCCGCGAACTGGGTTTGGTGCAGCAGATCGTACCCGCGGACGGGTTCGACGCGGCGCTCGACGACGTGGCCTTGGAGTTCCTGCATGCCGGTCCGGAAGCGGCGCGCCGCACCAAGCAACTGGTGCTGCGAGCCACACCCCTTCCTACCCCAGAGCACATCGAGTTGACGGCGCGGGCCATCGCGGCCGCCCGATGCTCCGCGGAAGGCCAGACCGGGCTCGCCTCGTTCTTCGATAAGAAGGCCCCTCCCTGGGTTCCTTGAACGGCGCGACTCGGTGACCAAGCTCGTGATCGCCAACCGAGGGGAGATTGCGCGCCGAATACTGCGAACCGCCCGCGAGCACTACCAGGTGGCGGTCGTCTCTACGCCCGAGGATCGGGATGCCTTGGTGCGGAACGAGGCGGATCGCGTTCTCGAGGTCGGGAGCTTTCTCGATGGTGAGGCGATCGCTCGAGCCGCCCGCGACTGGGAGGCTCGCTTGCTGCATCCGGGTTACGGCTTCCTGTCGGAAAACGCGAGTTTCGCCGAGCAGGTCGAGAACGCGGGCATCGCCTTCGTGGGGCCAACGCCCGAGAACATGAAGGCGCTCGGCAACAAGGAGTCGGCGAAGGAGCTCGCGAAGGAATGTGGTATCCCAACCTTGACGGCGCTTTCATCGAGCCAAGTCAGGGAGCTCTCCGCGAAGGCGCTTGCCAGGGAGCTCGAGTCGCTCGGGCTCGAGCCGCCGTACCTCGTCAAAGCGAGCGGCGGGGGGGGAGGCAGAGGCATGCGTCTCGCGGAGAACGCGGCCTTGCTGCCCGAAGCCATCCGCAGGGGATCGGAGGAGGCCCGGTCCACGTTCGGGGATCCATCCGTCTTCGTGGAGCGTTATCTCGAAGCACCACGCCATATCGAGGTGCAGGTCTTCGGCGACGGCAAGGGGGGAGGCGTTTTCCTCGGTGAGCGAGAGTGCTCGATGCAGCGACGCCACCAAAAGGTCGTCGAGGAGGCGCCGAGCGTCGTGATGG
>JBOGJF010000639.1:0-6889 GCA_050747785.1 Vicinamibacteria bacterium | reverse complement strand
GGTTTCTACCGTCATCAAGGCAAGAAGGCGACACCCGATCCGGAAGCCCTCGCTTTGCTCGCGATCGCACGCAGAGGGTCGGTCGACCCTCAGGAGGCCATGGACCGTTGTGTCTACGCGATGATCGCCGAGGCCGCACGCTGTCTCGATGAAGCCGTGGTGACAGGACCGGAGCCCCTGGATGTGGCCATGGTGATGGGTGCCGGCTTCCCGCCGTTTCGGGGAGGATTGTTACGTTATGCGGACTCGGTCGGGCTGAAAACTGTGGTGAAAAAACTGCAGATCCTCGAGGGCAGCGTTGGGCCTCGCTTCCGGCCCCCAGACGCTCTCATCCGCAAAGCGCATCGAGGAAAAGGGTTTTACGCCTGAAAATCCTACCGCACCGACGTAAAGAAAAGCGGACACGCCCTGCCGCTTGCCCGGCTCGATAAACGGGTACTCTTCATCTTTTAACGTCTTTTTCGTGTGCGGGTTACCGTCATCAAGCCATCTCCAATTCTCTCCTGGCACGCCGATTGCTTTAAAAAGCGATTGACGGACGCATCAACTAGCATCACAACAGCTTGTGAAGCTCTAGGAGTAGGAGGTGCATGATGGCACGAGCGATTCCGAAACGTGAGTGGCTACAAGTGGAAGACGAACTCTCCCGTACCGCCCTGCTGGAGTATCTGATGGAGCATTGGCTCTGGGAGCAACCGATGCCGGGAGGCTATCCTTCTCCCCTGGCGCAGCTCGCCCAGCCTGGTCAGGACCAGCTCGCCCAGCGCGCCATGGCCGTTCATGCACTCGAGGAGTTTGGTTGGCTCGAAGAGTCCGATTCCTCGGCATCTCACTAGCGTCTGGCCACGCGTCCAGGAAGATCCCCGTTTATGGACGCTCGAACTGGCCGGCTGCCGGACGGGCGTCTCGCCCCGCTGATTATCGAGTTCTCCCATATCGACGCCGGTAAGCGCGTCTGACAGCAAGACCCACCGTTTCTGGACGGCCAGGCTGGCGTCGAGTCAGAAAGTACTGGCCGGTAAGCGACTAATTTTGTTATCGTTTTCCCAGAGTGACCACCAAACCCGGATTCAGTACGCACGCCCGGGTGCGCAATCGCCGCCGACTGCTGTGGACCCTGCTCCTCACGGGTGCCACCTTCATCGCTGAGGCGATCGGGGGATTCCTCACCAATTCGCTGGCGCTGCTCTCCGATGCCGGCCACATGTTCACTCATCTCCTGGCGCTCGGTGTGTCTTACCTCGCGGTCTGGTTCTCCGAGCGCCCGGCAACCGAACGGCGTACCTACGGTCTTAACCGGCTCGAGATCCTCGCCGCGCTCTTCAACGGGGCAACGCTTTTTGCGATCTCCATCGGGATTTCCTACGAAGCCTACCGACGACTCCTCGACCCGCTGCCCATCGCGACCGGTCCGGTGCTGGTCATCGCGGTGGTCGGGCTGGTCGTCAATTTGATTGGCGCGGTGATCCTGAGTGGAGCGGATCATAAAGACCTGAACGTGCGAGGGGCTCTCGTGCATCTGATCACCGACACCTTTTCTTCGGTTG
This sequence comes from Vicinamibacteria bacterium, assembly GCA_050747785.1. Taxonomy (GTDB): domain Bacteria; phylum Acidobacteriota; class Vicinamibacteria; order Marinacidobacterales; family DATDRI01; genus CBDANW01. Next base: position 5,342 of record JBOGJF010000639.1, on the reverse strand, counting down.
CGGTCATCCTGGGGGTGACGGTCATCTCATTCACCGGCTGGACGGTCATCGATCCGCTTCTTTCGGTCGTCATCTGCGTCGTTATTCTCTTCTGGGCTCTCCGGCTCGTTTGGGACTCCGTGGACATTCTTCTCGAAGCGACGCCGCGCGACGTCAACATGCAGGACGTCGTGCAGGGTTTACGTCAGATTCCGGGGATACGAGACGTGCACCATCTTCACGTTTGGAGTATCACCTCCGGAATGTACGCCTTGTCGGCGCACGTGGATGTGGACGATCTCCGGGTGAGCGATACCGAGCGACTCGCTCATCAGGCGGAAGCGTTCCTGAGGGACCGATTCAACATCAATCACACGACCTTCCAATTCGAATGCCGGAGCGGCCGAACCGTGGATGAGGTTTTGAGCGGCATCGGCGTCGCGTCCACCAAAGAAGGAACGGGCAAGAATGAAAGAGAGCCATAGACCGGTCGTCGTGATGTTCGTGACCGCACTCACCTGGCTCGAGCTCGGCGCGGCACCGGGCGCCACGGTTCAGGCTCCCGAGTGGGTCCGCTTCGAGCTGATTCCGGACCTGGCGGTTCCCATCGTCCCCGCGCGTCTAAACGGAAGCCAGGGATATCCCTTTCTTCTCGATCCCACGATTTCGGACGTCCTTCTCGACAATACCCTGATCGCAGGTAGCGGCATGGAGCTTCCCAACCGCGGCGAGGTACAGGAGATCGACTACTTCGGCGACAAGGAGCAAGTTCCCGTCGTTTACCTGGCAACGCTCGAGATCGGGCCCATCGGTGCTCAAGGTGTGAAGGGGCTCATCATCGAGGGAGACGATTTGGCGCGCTCCCAAGGCATCGCGAGCTACGGGAGGATCGGCAGAGACTTCCTGGAGCCCTTCCGGCTCACCATTCACTACCCGCGCCGGCTCTTGCTGCTGGAGCCTTCTCCGGAGGGGGCGGACGTCCCGGCGGGCGGTGTGTTCTTCGATAAAGCGCTGCGGGGGGTCCACGTGGAGACCGTGGTCAACCAGAAGCTCTCGACGACGTTCATCGTCGACCCTTCCGTAGCGATTTGCCTGCTGGACCGCGATTGGGCTCTCGATCAAAAGCTCGCGGACGGCGATGCCAAGGGGATCGTGCTCGAGTCCTTTGCCGTGGGCGGTTTCAGGACGTCACGCGTGCCCGTCCAACTCGTCGAGATGGAAAAGCTTCCATACCCGGGGCGGCCGCTGGGAGTACTGGGAAGCTCCTTGTTGCGCGAGCTCTCCGTCACCTATGATTTCTCGCGGGGACTCATCTGGCTTCGTACTCTCGAGGGAGGATAAGTCTTGATTCGATCGTTCGGGGGCAAGCACCCCCGTCTCGCCAAGGGTGTGTTCGTCGACGATAGCGCTCAGTTGATCGGGGACGTGGAGCTCGGAGAGGACGCGAGCGTTTGGTTCGGTGCCGTGTTGCGGGGAGACGTGCACTTTATCCGAATCGGCGCCCGTACCAACATCCAGGACCTGACCGTCATTCACGTGAGCGAAAGAACTCATCCCACGATTCTGGACGAAGACATTACCGTGGGGCATCGGGCCATTCTGCATGGGTGTCACGTCATGAGAGGCTGCCTAATTGGTATGGGGTCGGTCGTCATGGACGGTGCCAAGGTCGGCCCCGAGTCCTTGGTGGCGGCGGGAGCCCTGGTGGGTCCGGACGTCGAGATACCGCCGCGCAGCCTGGCACGGGGCGTTCCCGCGCGGGTGGTGAGGGCGCTCACCGACGCGGAGCTCGAGCACCTCGTCTACTCGTCACAGCACTACGTCGATCTCAAGAAAGCCTACCTCGATGAAAGAAACCGCACCGCATGAGTAACTGGAAGCGCACGCATTCCTGCGGCAGTCTCGTAGCCTCGGATTTTGGAAAAGAAGTCATCCTCATGGGTTGGGTGAAGGGCGTCCGGGATTTGGGGGGCATCACGTTCATCGATCTCCGGGATCGCCGGGGCCTCACTCAAATCGTCGTGCGGCCCGATGCCCGTCAGGTTTCCGGTGCGGCGAAGGAACTCGGCTCGGAATGGGTCATCGCCGTTCGCGGCCGGGTGGCGCGTCGAGACCAAGCGACCATCAATCCCAACCTTCCGACCGGAGAGATCGAGGTCGTGGCCGAGGAGCTCCGCGTCCTATCCGAGTCGAAGACACCTCCTTTCCTTCCGGAGGACGAACTGAACGTTGGAGAAGAGCTTCGCCTTCGGCATCGTTACCTGGACCTGAGACGTCCCGTCCTGATGAGGAATCTAGCAACTCGAAGCCGCCTCGCTCTTTCGGCCCGCAGTTATCTGGATCAGCGAGATTTCTACGAGATCGAAACACCCTATCTCACGAAATCCACGCCGGAGGGCGCGCGCGACTACCTGGTGCCCAGCCGGACGCAGAAAGGCGCGTTCTACGCGCTCCCTCAGTCGCCGCAGCTCTTCAAACAGATCCTCATGGTGGCGGGATACGACCGCTACTTTCAGATCGCTCGCTGCTTTCGGGATGAGGATCTGCGTGCCGACCGCCAGCCCGAGTTCACCCAGATCGACATCGAGATGTCCTTCGTCGACGAGGACGATGTGTTCGAGGTCGTGGAGGGGCTCTTCGTGCACATGCTGGGCGCGGTCGGGATCGGCGTGAGCGCTCCCTTTTCGCGATTGACGTGGGTCGAGGCGATGGATCGCTACGGAAGTGACAAACCGGATCTTCGCTATGGTCTCGAGATCGCGGACGTCTCTAAGATTTTTTCGGGCTCGGGGTACGGAGTCTTCGAGAACGTGATCGAGCAGGGCGGTGCCGTGCGGGCGATGGTCGCTCCCGCCTGCGCCGGCTACTCACGGAAAGACATCGACGGCCTCGAGAAACTCGCCAAGTCCCAGGGCGCGGCGGGGCTCGGTTGGGCTCGCTGGACGGATTCCGAGCTGAGCTCTCCCATGAGCAAACATGTGGGTGAAGCGCGTCTCAAGGAAGCCTTTCAGCAAGCCAAGGGTGGTCCGGGCGATCTCCTGCTCTTGGTGGCGGGAGAGCCGCGACGGGCCTCGGTCGTGCTCGGGGCTCTGCGGCTCGAGGTGGCGCGGCGCGAGAATCTAGCCAAGCCGGGGACGTGGCAGCTGGCGTGGATTACGGAGTTCCCCCTCTTCGAATGGGACGAGACGTCCAAGCAATGGGCCTCGAGCCATCATCCCTTTACCTCGCCTCACCCCGATGACTTGGACCGACTGGAGTCCGATCCTGGCTCGGTGCGTTCGCTTGCTTATGACGTCGTGGCTTGTGGCTATGAGTTGGCAAGCGGCAGCATCCGTATTAACCGTGCCGACGTCCAGTCGCGCATCTTTCGCGCTCTGAAGATAGGGGACGAGGAGGCGCGAGCGAAGTTTGGCTTCTTCCTGGAGGCGCTTCAATACGGAGCCCCGCCGCACGGAGGCATCGCGCTCGGTTTCGATCGCATCGCGATGGTGGCGGCCGGCGGCACGAGCCTGCGCGATGTCATCGCCTTTCCCAAGACGACATCGGCCTTGGATTTGATGGCGGGCTCTCCATCCCCGGTCACGGACGAGCAGCTCCGAGAGCTCGGGCTGGCCCGAGTCGAGACCGATCGAGGGAAAATAGAGTAGGACCAGCGGCGCTTGGACTATCGAGCTCCCGAGAGTAAATTGGTTTCTCCCAGGAGAAAAGAACCGGTATGAAGAGACCATTTGTTTTGTTTGTCGTCCTGTCCATGGGCGCGTTCGTCCCGAGCTCCTGCTCGAGTCAGGAGGAGTCGACGACGGATAGCGCCGCGGCGAGCCTGCTCGAGCCCGGGCCTTCTTCCCCCGCCGTCTCCACCCAGGCCGCCGCCGATCTGGGGGCGATGCCCGAGGTGGTGGCCAAGGTCAACGACACCGAGATCACGAAAGCCGAGCTCTTGGCGCGGGCGGAATCGATCCAGGGGCGCCTACCCGCCGGCACCGGACGAGACAGCCTCGATTTCTATCGGCGCGTGCTCGACGATCTCATCAGCTCCGAGCTTCTATACCAGTCCTCCGCTGCCAGAGGGTTCGTTCCGACCGAAGCCGAAGTGGACGCGCAGATGGCACAGATCCGATCGCAGTTCCCGGATGAGGCGCAATTCGATCAGGCTCTCGCCGCACAAGGCTTGAACGAAGAGGAGCTGCGGGGAATGACCACTCGGAGCCTCGGTGTTCAAGCGATGATCAGCAAGGGAATCGAGATCACCGCCGAGCAAAAACAGACCTTCTACCAGCAGAACCTCGAGCGGATGAAGGAGCCCGAGCAGGTGAGGCTCAGTCATATCCTGGTGAGTGCCGATGAGAACGCGACTCCCGAGCAACGCGACCAGGCCAAGAAGAAAACCGAGGACATCCGCGCCCGCGCGTTAGCCGGTGAGGATTTTGCCACCTTGGCCCGCGAGAATTCCGACGACCCCGGCTCGAAGGCGAATGGCGGCGAGCTCCCCTGGGTCGGCCCCGGTGACACCGTGCCACCTTTCGAGGCGGCGGCCTTCGCCCTGGCTCCGGGGCAGATCAGCGAAGTGGTCGAGACACGCTACGGCTATCACGTCATCAAGCTCGCGGAGCGCAAGGAGGGCGGGGTCGTCACCTTCGAGCAGGCCGAGCCCAGAATCGAGCAGGTCTTGAGGGATCGAGCCATCCAGGAACGCTTGCGAACCGAGATCGAGGCGCTCAAGGCCGCGGGGAACATCGAAGTCTTCATCTGAACGGCGAGGGACGCCAGTCTAGGATGGAAAGCAGCGGGCAAAGGCGAGCAGGAGCCTCGGTGAGCCCCGGAACCGGATGCGGCCACGGAGCATCGCCCAACCCAGGCTCGTTTCCTTCGCCAGGAATCGGATCCAGGTGCGGCTATCCGCGGTCAACCTGAAGTCCGGATCGCCGATGTGACCTTCCATCACCTCGAGCTTTTGATCGCGGATCACGATCGTGGCGAGGGAGTTGTCTTCCCCGGTGAAAGTAAAATGAAAGGTCGCGTCCAAGCCCTTCGCCTGCCCCGGCTGAAACGTGAGGCGAACTCCGAATAGAAAGGTCGGCATCGAGTCCGGCCGCAGCCCGTTCGATACGCGTTTCGTCTTCTTGTGCGGGAAGCGCTTCCGAACGTGGGCCTCTGCGTCTGATCCGGAAAGCACGTACACAGTCTCTTTTTTTCTCTGTAGTGGCTCGACGACGGTCTTGAGGTGTCCGGCCCGATCGGTGAGAAAGGGCTCGATGACATCTTCTCCCGCTGGACAAACCGACACGCAATACGCCGCCTTGTAATTGGGTCCGAAACCGAGACTCTGCCACATGGAAACCGTTTCCGAGTCGGTTACTCTCGTT
>JBOGJF010000638.1:0-2476 GCA_050747785.1 Vicinamibacteria bacterium | reverse complement strand
CCGACTCCCCTCCTTGGCGGAGCGGCGATCTATGTCGGTTTCGCTTCGGTGGTCTTGCTCAAGGGTTCCTGGTCCACGGAGCTCTGGGGGGTGGCGGCGGGTGCCAGCATGGTTTTCGCCCTGGGTTTCTTGGAGGACACCAAGGGCGTCCCGGCCACCGTCCGTTTGGCCTTTCAAATCGCCGCGGTCACCATCGTGATTCGCTCGGGCGTGGTGCTGACCTTCCTTCCCCCCACTTGGTGGGGGGTCGCCGGCGAAGTATTGCTCACCGTCTTGTGGATCGTCGGGATTACGAACGCCTTCAACTTTCTCGACGGCTTGGATGGGTTGGCCGCCGGTTCGGCAGCCATCAATGCTTTTTTTCTCGGGGGTGCCGCAGTCTCGACCGGTCAGCCGAGTTTGGCACTACTCTGCTTCGCAATCCTCGCTTCGGCCACCGGGTTCCTACCCTACAACTACAAGCCCCATCGACGCGACGCTTCGGGAGAGGTCTTTCTCGGGGACAGTGGCTCGACGTTCTTGGGCTTCACCCTGGCTTGCTTGGCCATCACCGGGGACTGGGCGGAAGGAAGCCCCAAGGACCTCATCGTTCCGGTTCTTATCATGGCGGTGCCCATATTCGACATGGTCTTGATCACCATCATGCGCGTCCACGAAGGTCTGGTTCGGAATCTAACCGAGTGGATCGTGTACACGGGTCGCGACCACTTCCATCACCGCCTCCTGGGACTCGGTATGCGGAAGAAAGAAACGGTAGCCATCATCTACCTGGTCAACTTCTGTCTCGGGATCTCGGCTTCGCTACTCAAGGGCTCGGGGACGGTCGATGCCTTTCTGGTTCTCGGACAAGTGACCATCATCTTCGGCATCATTGGCTATGCGATGGTGGTGATGAGGAAGCGAGGAGTGGAACAGCCACTCGTTCGTCAAGAGACTCGGGAAGTGATCCACCAGGAGCACATAGACCGCCGGTAGGGATCGAACCCGTCACGGCGTGCTCCGCGCGAGCGTCCGTCGCGCGCTTCGACAGTTGCCATCACTCGAGAAACGACCAGCGGGTATACGACGGTAAACGGGAGGACCCTTCCGTTACTCGCGCCCGTTGCTCGAACCGGCGTAGTAGAGGTCCAAGGCAGCGTTACTCCGCTTACCCACGAGATCCATATCGACGAGCTTGTCCAGCACGCGACGCACCTCGGTTGGGTCGTCTTGAACCCACCACTTCGCGATCCCCTCGACCGTGTCCTTCGCCTGGGGGTAACGACGGAAGTAGTCGAGGATTTTGAAGGCAAGCTGGGAGTTCTCAACGAACTCCGCCAACTCCGCATCATTCGGTTTCATGTTCCAAGCTCTCCTTGCAAGCCTCCGAACTCCTCGTGCCGGGTGAATTTGCAACCCCTATGCCAATGGACTCGACAACTTCGCTCCAACCTGGAAACACAACCTTTTCCGCGGCTGTTCGCGCGGCGGGACGAGGAAAGCCTAGCGCCGATTCGGAAAGAGTGCGGTCATTTCCACACGTAAACCTGGCCTGTCCATAGGCTTTCCCCTGCATCGATCCGAGCGGGCGAGGCGTTCGGCGATCGGCCGATTCGTCGCGTCAAGTTTGTCCAACAAGTTGTAGGGGATACCCGACGCCTCGGCGGGAAATTCCCACCACGAGACCCGCTGGGGGAGCCGCTAACGGACTGACCCAGGTGACGTAACCCGTTCTGTATCAGTTGATTGGCCTGTAGGCCCGGAACGCCTCCGGTCCCCTTCGTCATGGACTCTTTGGTACGGAAATTGCTCATTTCGACTCGGAGCGAGTTCTTTTAGACGTTCGGGAACGGGAGGAATCTACCCTTTGTCGCACAGGATCCTAGCAGTCGACGACGAGCCAGATATCTTGCGGCTCACCCAGTACCTGCTGGAGTCTTGGGGCTACGACGTGGCGTCGGCCTCGAACGGCCGCGAGGCGATCGAAGCGGCAAGGCAGGAGGTACCCGATCTCATTCTGATGGACGTCAACATGGAAGAGATGAACGGGTTGGAGGCTTGCGAGAAGCTGAAGAGTGACTTTTCGACTTCCTTCATTCCGGTCATCATGCTCACCAGTCAGGATCAAGTAAACGACAAGATAACCGGATTGGGAAAGGGCGCCGACGATTACGTCATCAAGACCGTCGACCCGCTCGAGCTCAAGGCCCGCATCGAGATGGTCATTCGCCGCACTCAAGAGCAATCGAGCGCCAATCCTCTCACCAAGCTTCCCGGCAACATCATGATCGAGCGGGTGGTCCAGCAACGTCTCGCATCCGGCGCCGAGTTCTCGGTGTGCTACTGCGACCTCGACAACTTCAAAGCATACAACGACAAGTATGGCTACGAAGCCGGAGACCGGGTCATCGTTCACACCGCCCGCCTGCTCGTGCAGTCGGTACGCGAGCAAGGCGACGCCGCTGACTTCGTAGGCCACATCGGTGGAGACGACTTC
>JBOGJF010000637.1:0-5139 GCA_050747785.1 Vicinamibacteria bacterium | reverse complement strand
CACTCGAGCCGTCGACCGGCAACCCAACGGGAAACGGCGACCGGCCTTGGGTAGAGCACTGGAACCGTCTCTATGCCCGGGTTCATAACTTTGGCGTCGTACCCGCATCGGACGTGCAAGTGACGTTCTACGTGAATAGCCCGCCCGCTATCGGGGACCGTGGCACGTGGGTGCCGCACGCCGTGCGTACGATTCCCGCCATCGCCGCCGGGAGCTCCGAGGCGGTCTACGCGAACTGGTTCCCTCGAGTCGGTGAGCATACTTGCCTCAAAGTGGCGGTCGAAACACAAATCGGCGAGACGGATGTCGATGACAACGAGGCGCAGGAGAACGTTTTCGACTTCGACACGTCGGGAGCCAGCCCTCACGCACCGATTGATTTGACGGTAAGCGTTCAGAATCCACTCTCCACATGGACCCTGATTCACTTACATCCACAAGGCATCCCCGTAGGTTGGGAAGCAACCGTCGAACATGGATGGATATGGCTTCCGCCGCTAGGCGAAAGAAAAATGCATGTGGTCTTGTTCACCGACCTCGGTCGTACTTCACCATTGAGTCAAGGCCTGAAGCGCCGATCGGACGATGTCAAGATACCGACCGAGATTCGCATCAAGCTCGAAGGAGCCACGTACCGCTGGTACGGCGAAGGGCCCAACGCCGAAGAACAAGCGGAGCATCTAGAGGCCACGGGTGGCATTCAGATCAAGGCGCGCGCACGTCGATTGATTGGTCTATCCCTAGACGTGGACTCGGAGCTGGCCGAAAGAGGTCGTCTAGTGGCAACGGGAGGGTTGACTGTTGAGCTCGCCGGTGTGGGCGTGAAGTTGGAATTCACCGACCCGAACGGTCGCCACAGGGTTGAAAAACTGCAAACGGATGAAGCGGGGCGATTCACCTATGACTCGGCGGACGAGACCCAGCTCCTCATTCCGGGTCTTTACACGCTACAGGCATTCGTCCTCTCGGACGCGGTTGTCGCGGATGCCGAATCGGAACCGGTGACGGCTGAAGTACAAGTACCGATCATCCAGTGACATCGGAGTGAGACCGAGCATACTTCCCAGGCAGCGGGCGAGGCAGTCGGCGGCCGATGTAGCGACGGCCGCTACACGCGTCCTCTCGCATCTTCTAATCCCGAATTCCTGATAAACCGTTCCCGACGTCCTCGCACCAGTGAGGGGCAGCCAAGGTCTAGAGCATCGACGTCCGGCTGCCTGGGTCTGTGTAGCCGATGCGGTTACATTTCCGTGGCGGCAGGTTTCGGCAGGGACGCACGTACTGTTGTAGAAAGCAGCATCCGAGCGTTCTTTTCTCTGAAGGCTTGTTGGTACGCTGGTTGCTTCCTTGGGCGGCAGTCATGGGTTGTCCGCGATCGCCGGCGTAAGGAGGCGTCATGGAAAGGACGCGTTCTCTGAGTCTCTGCGTGGTGCTCTTCGTTTTCTCGCTCTCGATGCAGGCTTGTGACGGACGCGACGGCTCCGGGACTAGCGCTCTGGGCAGCTCGAGGTGCGAGATAGGCGAAGCGGAATGGACCGACGGGCATCGACGCCTCGCGCTCGTCGTGGGCGTGGGAGACTACCAGGCCCAAGAAGTCTCCGATCTCGATGGCCCGCCCGAAGACGCCAGGCGCTTCTACGACCTTCTCACCCGTGACAAAGGCGGCTACGGGTTCCCCGAGAAGAACGTCTGCTTGCTACTCGATGACAGGGCTACCACGGCAGGCTTCCAGGAACTCTTCCGAAAGGCTCTCATCGATCGAACCGAGAACGAGGAGGACGTGGCGGTATTCTACTTCGCCGGGCACGGCTCCCAGCGCCGAGATCGCAACCGGGACGAGCCGGACGAGTGGGACGAGACGCTCTTGCTCCATGACTCGCGCACGAAGGCGGTGCCCGGCGACTTCCCTGACGACGAGTTGAACGAGCTGCTGGCGGAGCTTCGAAGCAAGACGAAACACATTGCTGTCGTGTTGGACTCCTGCAGCTCCGGAAGCGCGACGCGCGTTGGTCCGGGTGGTTTCGTGGCCCGTTTCCAATCCCCGGCCGAGGAGCCGCTCGAGGCAAGCGAGACTCGATCCGGTGGAGACGAAGGCGCGTCCTGGGTGCCCGAAGAGCTAGACGGCCTCGTGGCGTTCGTGGCGGCCACGGACGGCACTTCGGCACTGGAGAGAAACGGAAGAGGGCTTTTCACCGACGCGCTCCTCACGGTGCTCTCGCGGGTTGGCCAGAAGCCCCTCACCTATGCGCAAGCGGCGAGGCAGATCCCGCCTCTGGTCGCGGCCAATAGCTACCAGGTGCCACTTTTCGAAGGCGATCTCTCCCGCGTCGTTTTCGAGAACACATCGCGCGATCGACCGGCGAGCTGGGAAGTAACTTCCGTCGCCGCCGGGGACATTGTCGAGCTCTCGGGCCCTCCCCTGCCGGGATTGGGGGTCGGCGCGGAGCTTCGCCTCTACGACGGGTCCGCGGACGCCGCCGACGCCCAAGATCCCGCGAATGCGAAGGCATTGGCGGTGGTCACCAAAGCGACAGATTTGAACGCCCGGGCGCGCATCGTCGGTGACGGCTCCGACATCGAGAGAGGGGACCTGGCCGTCATGGCGCGGGTTGGGGACGCTTTTGCTCGGATAACGGTGACCTTCCGCCCCGACGGCCTGCCGGGAGGCGTTCCCCGGGAGCGGGGCGACAGACTCCGCACAGCGATCGAGAGCGACCGCGAGACCAATATGCTGGTAACGATCACCGAAGGTGGAGCGGATTTCGAGCTCAGTCTTTCGAGCGACGGTGTGCTTCAGCTCCGTGGGCCCGAGAACCGGATTCGCAATCGATACGAGCGCGACCACGAAACCGAGGATGTTCCGAAGAGCCTATGGCAACATGCACGCCAGCGCGCGGTCTTACAGCTTCACGGCGAGGTGGGTGGGGACTTCGTCGATCAGGAGACTCTCCAGGTTCAGCTCGTGCCCGCGAGAAGTCAGATCGCTTGCGCCGACGGTGAGTGGATTCCGTCGGAGCCCAATGAGGAGCAAGTCATACCGCTTTGTCACCAGTGGAACATCAAGGTTACCCTCCGCGAGGATGCCCCGAAGCCGCTTCTCGTTGGCGGCCTCGTCCTGTCAAACGATGGCGCGATGGTGGGGTTCCCCGCGGACGGTCGGAGGGAGCTTCTCCACCCTGGCGAGGAAGTAGTTTTCGATCGCCCCCTCGAAACCTTTCGTGCCAGCGCTCCTCTCGATGTACAAGACCATGTTCTCGTCTTCGGAACCCAGCGAACGAACCCGGTCGACTGGCGTCTCTTTACCGAGACCGCCGGGAATCGCTCGGCCGCGTCGACCGCGGTGGGCAGCCTTCATCGAGCCATCGATCGCTACTTGCAGCCGGGAACACGGTCGGCGTCGGCGACTGACGCGCCGGAGGACGAAACAACCTGGACCGTGACCCGGGTAGCGATTCGTGTCGAGGCGAACTCCCATTTTCTTACGCCGGAGCAGGCCGACGCGGTAGGCGACAAACAGCGGGAGTACACCATCCCCTCGTTCGACGTGCGTCCCTACCTCCCCGACGACGAAGAGAGCGCTCTCTATCAAGTTCTGATGTCCGCCCACTCGCTGGCGACCTTTTCTAGCGAGCTTCAGGATGGTATTCCCTACAAGCAGCACGATTGGTCGCAGCCCTCCGACCCTGCGAATCTGGCCGTCGGCATCGATTGCTCCCGCGCGATCTGGTTCGCTTTCACGCGCGCAGACTTGCCGTACAACGACGAAAATGATCGCTACTTGCACACCGGCATCATGGTGGGGGACGACGGCCCCATGGCACAGCGCTTTCAAAGCTGCAATGACGATCCGGGCTTGCAGCTCGGTGACATCCTCGTCTATCGCGACGATGCCCGGCGCGTCGGGCACACCGTCATGGTCATCGATTCGGGCAAACGCATCGCTTGGGGCTCCCACGGTTGGGACGGCAACGTAAAAGAGGGGCTCGAAAGCGATACCGGCGTCGAGTATCAGCTCATCAAGTACAAGAAGGATTGGGAGCGCTGGGACCGGTCGACCATGCAGCGGAAAGCGTGCTGGCGCTATCGTCGGTTCAACGAAGAGGACAGTCAGCCCGGTCTGGCCGCACTCCTCTTCGCCTGCGACGCCGGCCAGTCGTGCGCATTGCCCCCAACACCTGTGATCGGCGGCGTCTCGCCGTGAACGGTCTTTGGAGGACGGAGACGTAGACCCAACAGGCTGGGCGCAACACGTGTAGCCGCTGGCGCTACAGTGCGGCCACGGTCTCAGGAGGCCAGATGAAGGCGTTCGAAGGACTTAGCCACGGCATTCTGGTTACTCCCCTGGCACACTGGTTGCAGACACGACCACAGGAAGGCTTCGGGGACTGGCCGCGCATGCCACCGCGATTGAAACGGAGAGAAAGATTGAACGCCGGCGAATCGATCCCCCTAAGTCATGGCCTCGGAGAGTTGACCACCTTCGCAAAACTTGAGTTCCTGTGCCTCTTGACCTCGTTCTTCGTGGCGTGCGGAGAGGCACCCGTAGAGCCACCCCGCGCCCGGGGGGACCAGACGATAGCCTGTGACGACTACCGCTCACCGCTCACACCGCAATGCCGCTTCGCCCTGGCATGGTACTTCGCGCCAACCGTCTACCAGAATACGGAAGATCCTCGGCGCGACTTCATCACGCGATTCGATTTCGACGGCGACCTGGATCCAACGAACCAAAGACAGCACGTCCTGGACGCGGCATTCGACCTCTCCGCCCACGTGTACTTCGTCGTTGTGGAGGGCAAGGGCCACTTCTTTATCGGGTACGTCTTTTATCACCCGGTAGATTTCAAGTTGGTTAACGGACACGAGAACGACTTCGAGGGCGTCCTTTTGACGGTGGAGCGCTCGCCCCAAGGCCCCGGGAAGCTACTGCTTATTGAAACGCTGGCGCACAACAACCTCTACCAGTACTACTCCGATCTGCGCATACAAGACCGTTATCACCTTGCGGGTTCGCACTATCAGGATCGGGACGCCGCACTATCCGCCCATGTAGTGGAACGCGAGGGTCGTCTCATTGCCATCCGCCCGGAGGTTGTTATCGAAGCGAGGGGGCACGGAGTATTTGCGAACGGTGACAAT
>JBOGJF010000636.1:0-2066 GCA_050747785.1 Vicinamibacteria bacterium | reverse complement strand
GTGCAATCGTTGTCGTCCCACCCTGGAACTTTCCGTTTGCGATCTTGGTCGGCATGGCGAGTGCGGCGATCGTCACGGGAAACACGGTAGTCTTGAAACCGTCCTCAGACTCTCCGACCATCGGCTTCAAGTTCTTCGAGATCATGGACGAGGTTGGCTTGCCGAAGGGAGTCTTGAACTTCGTGACCGGCTCCGGCGCGGCAGTCGGCGACACGCTCGTCACGCATCCCAAGACCCGCATGATCGCTTTCACGGGTTCCAAGGAGGTCGGCCTCGGAATCAACGAGAAGGCGGCGCGCACCGTGCCGGGTCAGATCTGGATCCGGCGGGTCATTGCCGAGATGGGCGGCAAGGACGGGATCATTGTGGACGCGGATGCCGATGTCGATGCGGCCGTAGAGGGCGTCGCCGCTTCGGCGTTCGGATACACGGGGCAAAAATGCTCGGCCTGCTCCCGCGTCATCATTCACGAAGAGATCTACGACACCTTTCTCGGGAAGCTGAAGGAGCGCACCGAGAAGCTGCAGGTTGGACCGACCGATGATCCGCGCTACACTGTCGGCCCGGTTATCAACAAGTCCGCCATGGACTCCATTCTCGGGTACATCAAGAAAGGAATCGCCGAGGGAGGACGCCTGTTGACGGGCGGTGGTGCCGTCCCCGATGCGGAGGGCTATTTCATCCGTCCCACTGTCATTGCCGATGTGGAGCCGAAGGCGACGATTGCGCAGGAAGAGATCTTCGGACCGGTGCTGGCGGCTCACCGAGCCAAGGACTTCGACGAGGCCTTGAAGCTAGTGAACGACACCGAGTACGGCCTCACCGGCTCTCTCTACACGGGCAGCCGCAAGAAGTTGGAGATCGCGGCGAGCCGATTCCACGTGGGTAATCTCTACCTCAACCGGAAGTGTACCGGCGCCCTGGTGGGCGTGCATCCCTTCGGGGGGTTCAACATGTCTGGGACCGACTCGAAGGCGGGTGGACGAGACTATCTCCTGCTGTTCCTGCAGGCGAAGGCCATTTCCGAGAAGCTGGCGTCTGGCTAGTTGGCTTGTGTGCGATCACGCTGATTGACGCCCAGGCGTAGAGCACGCTCAGTTCGGTGAGCCGGTCGCCACACCCAGCTCTTCGAGCTTCTGTCGCGCGCCCTCGCCCGTCGGGTCGGCCGCGAGGGCAAGCTCGAAGGCTCGGCGCGCCTCCTCCGTGTGGCCCAACTGCAGGTGGGCAAGCGCGAGGTAGTAATAGGTCTCGTAACCGGGCGTCCCCTGCCGGCTGCTCTTCTCGAGGCTCAGGACCGCCTCGGCATGCTCGCCGCGGGCGAGCTGAATGCGTCCGAGCGTGAGCAGGAAAGAAGGGTGGTCGGGGAAGTCGGCTAACGCAGAGCGCACCATCGCCTCGCCTGAGTCCAACGCCACGTTGCGGTCCAGGCAGAACCGCCCATAGAGGTTCTTGAGATGTGGGTTCGTCGGGGTCGCTTCGATCATGCCTTTCAGCCCATCCAGATAGAGGAGGTACTGTTCGTGAGCCTTCTCCTTCATCGAGAGCTCTCGATAAACATCGCCCAGCGTCTGATGGTACCGAAAGAGCACCGGCTTTGGGATCCGAAAGAGCTGCTCCAACGTCAGGCGCGCTCGATCCACGTTACCCTGTTCCCAGTACAATTCCGCGAGTCGGGCGTGCACGTTGACGTTGTTCTCATCGACGCCCACAACCTCCGCCAAATAAGAAACGAGATTCGTTTCGTCGAGAAAGTCGGGAAGCCTGATCTTGCCCCCCGGGTGGATGGCACTGAAGATACCGTCCTGGATCTCGAGGGCGATTTGGTGACCTCCATCGTAGATGTCTAGCATCCCGGTATCGATGTCGATATGCTTGCCGCCGAAGCGAGGCTCGATCACTCCCTGGGTGACGGTGTGCCCCACCACCATGCGCTGCGCCGCGAGGTTGGTGAGGATTTGCGTGACCCCTTGCTCTTGCGCGGTCTGCTCGGAGCGAGTCAGCGGGACCTCGGAGAGCCCGCGGTACTGGAGCGGGCCCTTGACGTGAAACAACACGCCGTTCTCGAG
>JBOGJF010000635.1:0-4124 GCA_050747785.1 Vicinamibacteria bacterium | reverse complement strand
CGGCGGGGTTCACGGTTCGATCGTCGATGTCCGACCGCATACGGCGTACGCGCGCAGTCGTCCGTCCCGGGGTCTTGGCTCCCGCGGGTTTGGCTTCCGCGGGCTTTTCCACCAGGCCGGCAAACGAGTCGGAGTCGGAAGCCCTGATCTCGATCGGTCCCCCGCACTTCTGACACTTGGCCCGAACGGACGGCTTTCCCTCGAGACGGGACTCGTCGAATCGGTACTTTGCGCGACAGCTGGGGCAGACGACGCGAACCATGACTTAGATCATTTCTCGAATTTGGCCGTTTGTCCAGTTACCCGGTTCCGGGCGCCCGGCTACCGGGCTCGGAGTCTGCTCTATAGCAGGCTGCTGACCAATGGACCGGTCTACGCGCCGCCGGCCGCCAAGTTGGCCGCCAAACTGGGTGGTTGCCTTGACTGAAGCTAGCCACGCGGATTCCGCACTCCCTTGTCGGCCGTCAAATTAGGTGGTTGCGTTGGGGGAGCTCGCCAGACGGCGGTGGGGCCCCACGGCACTAATACAACTTAAAGATACCGCCTCCTCATGAAATGCTGCCAGTCGTTCATCAGACCCAGCTCGTCTCGCCCCATCACGTTGTCGAGGGCGGAGTCGATATCGTGGCCTTGTCCCAGGAGAGTAAGAAGGTCTTTGATCCCCCCCATGCCTCGGTTCTGGATCAAATAGTCGACCACCGACGTGGCGGCGGGGTAGAAGAGACGAACGTCGCACCGCGAGCCGACGAGACAATAGGCGAAATTCTCGTCCTGCTCGATCCGCTCCGCGAGCATCTCTCCGAACTGGCTCGCATCGGTCCCTTCACAATACTCCGCCATGCCTTCCTGCAGCCAGCGCGGTGCGCCCTGTCCGGCCTGCGCGTACAAGAACGCATGCGTCAGCTCGTGTCGCAGCGTCGATTCGATATTCTGATCCAGGCTTACTAGCCCGCGAGCTGGGACGCGGACCTTGCCGTCGAACAAGCCCGCCGACCAGTCCGGCCCACCGAGCTCGTTATAGTCACGTCGGGCGTAAAGGATGACCACGATTGGCTCTTTGGGCTCGAAGTCCAGACGGGACTTGAGGAAACCATGGCTCTTTTCCAAGGATCCCAGAACGAGACGCCCCGTCTGCTCCATCGTCTCGCCCTCATACTTGACGATGAAGTGCGCGAGCCTCTCTTTGTCGTACTCTCCTTCCACGTCGGCCTCCCGACGAGCTCGCTCGAGCGCGGCCCGCACCGTGCCGTCCTCCTTGAGCGCCAACGATTGCTCCCAGGCTTCGATGGCTTTGACCAGCTCCTCACGCAGGTAGTACACGTTCCCCAGCACGGAATACATGTCGGCGTCCGCACCGAAGGCGAGCGCCGCCTGGGCCCACTGGAAGGCGCGTTCCATGTCTTGAAGCTCCAAGTACGTTCGCGCGCTGATCCGGGCGACGTCGCGGCGGGAGGCACCCCATTTGTCGGCCTGGGCCACCGAGGCCAGCGTGTCCCGGAAACGCCTTTCCCCGAATTGTCGGATTGCCAGAAGCAGATAGGCCTTGAAGACGTACTCGCCGATCCCGGGCTCGTCCGGAAACTCTTTGGCGACCTCGACGACCTGCTGGATGGCCTCGAGCGTCACGTTGGCCGTGGTGAGGGTGGGAAGCTCCACCGTGCTCACCGCGGGAGCCGGCAGCGATTCCTGATCCGAGACGGCGGATTGGAGTCCTGGAAGCGACAGAACGGCGCCGCCACTCGGAGCCGGCGCGTCCCCGCCGATGGGCACGTCCCGGGAATCCGCCAGACGCTCGTTCACGGTCGTGGCGGGCGAGTCGGCCGATTCAGCCACCTCAGCTTGTCGTGATAAGTGCTGAGTGGCACGAATCCCGACGAGGCCAACCAGCACCGCCACGGTGGCAAGCACGATCACGTTCAAAAACGAAAAACCGCGGGCCGGGGGTTTGGGTTGACGATAGGCGGTTCTTTGCGGACCGCTCGGTCTGTCCCCGGGTGGGGCGGATTTTACTTTGGCAAAGACGAGTCCACAGCGGCCGCACGCTTCCCCGTCGCTCTCGAAACCGCACTTGGCACACTTGACCATATCTCGCCCTCCCGCGCACGACTCGTCGATCAAGATCGAATCAGAACGGTTCCGAAAGCAAGCTAAGAAATCGAGACGGGTCTAGCGCCGTAGCGCGCCGCTATGACTATGACTGCGGATCGATTCGACGACTGACGCGAGTACATCCACGAAATGTAGGACTTCTTCTCTCTTGGTATATCGGCCCAGGCTAACTCGAATCGAGCCTTGCACCTGCTCCGGCCTGAGGCCCATCGCGATGAGAACGTGAGACGGCTCGACGGTGCCGGACGAGCACGCGGCGCCGGTGGACACCGCGCAACCCTTCAGATCGAGTGCGATGATGAGCGTTTCCCCCTCGATGCCGTCGAAGCTCATGTTGAGAGTGTTGGGAGTCCGCGCCGCGCCTTCCCCGTTTACCGCGCTCGCTGGGATCCGCGCCAGCACTTCGTCCTGCAGAAGATTCCGGAGAGCAGCCACTCGTTCTCCCTCCTCTTCCAGATGAGCGCCGGCCAATTGGGCGGCGCATCCCAACCCCACCAAACCCGGGAGGTTCTCCGTTCCGGGCCGGCGGGCTCTTTCCTGTCCTCCTCCCCGGAACACAGGGCGGCTCTTCACGCTTCTCCGTACGTAGAGCGCGCCGGTGCCCTTCGGTCCATAGAACTTGTGTCCAGACAGAGAAAGGAGATCGACGCCCAGGTCGTCCACGTTGACCGGAATCTTCCCTATCGACTGCACGGCGTCGGTATGGAAGTAAGCACCCGCCATGCGACTCAGGCGGGCGAGCTCCGCGATCGGTTGTACGACACCGGTTTCATTGTTGGCATGCATGATGGATACCAAGAGCGTCTCGGGCGTCAAAGCGGCCCTCAGCTCCTCGGGATCCACACGACCGGCACGATCCACTCTGAGGAAAGTGACCGGAAGACCCTTCTTCGCAAGGGCCTTCATCGTGTTCAGGACCGCGTGGTGCTCGACTGCAGACGTGATGAGGTGGCGCCGCCGGTTATCGGCAGCCTCCAGCACCCCAAGTATCGCGAGGTTGTCGGATTCCGTCCCGCCGCTCGTGAACAGAACCTCGTTGGGGCCCGCCCCGATCAAGGCGGCCACCCGCTCCCGTGCGTCGTATAGGGCGGCCTTGGCCCTCTGCCCGAAGGCGTGGATGCTCGACGGGTTGCCGAACTCTTCGCGCAGATAAGGCAACATCGCCTCCAGAACCTCCGGAGCGAGCGGCGTCGTGGCGTTGTAATCGAAGTAGACGGGGCCGGCGAGTTGGCTCATGACGGTACCTTCTTCTATTTTCTACCATAGCCGGCGGTGGCGTTCAAAGGACCTCCGGCCACGGCTAGCCCATCGGCCGCTCATCGGAGCGCGTTTGAAAACCTTCTCGGCGTCATGGTAGTGTGATAGGATACGTAAATAGATGTTTTGCAACTAGTTCTGGTTGCGTAAGCTCCGATCTGAGCGCTTGCGCCCGAGGAGGATGACGCCATGGAAGAGCCGATCCCGGGTCCCGAGAACGAGAATCAACCCCGGGACTACAAGTTCATCCGGCTGACGAAGGAGGACGACCTCCTCCGCCTGACGCTCAATCGCCCTCCTTACAACGTGATGAACATCACGATGCTCGAAGAGATCGCTCATGCGCTCGACGTCGCGGACATGATGCAAAACACGAAGATCGTGCTCTTCGAGGGGAGTGACAAATCGTTCTCCGGAGGCTTGGATATCGCCGACCACACCGAGGAGAAGGCGTACCAGATGCTCGAAGCCTTCCACCGGATCTTCCGCGGCCTCATCGAGCTCGAGGCCGTGAGCATCTCGGTCGTCAAAGGGATGGCTCTGGGGGGAGGATGCGAGCTCGCCGCCTGCTGCGACTTCTGCTTCTCCGCGGAAGACGCAAAGCTCGGTCAGCCCGAGATCAAGGTCGGGATCTTTCCTTCCGTCGCCACCGTGCTGTACTCGAGGCTCATCGGCCTGCACAAGGCCTTCGAGATCATCCTGACCGGCAGAGTCCTGACCGCCAGGGAGGCGGAAGGAATCGGCCTCATCAGTCGCTC
>JBOGJF010000634.1:0-3564 GCA_050747785.1 Vicinamibacteria bacterium | reverse complement strand
GCACTAGCGTGGCGGTTGCCGTCCATCGTTTCATGTCCCACTCCCCTTTCCCCCCGTCCTCCCACGGTGACAGTTTAGCCACCCGGAAGGCCTCCACGCCACGATATAGCAACCACCGTGCCCAATTACGCGGGCCGGTCCAACCAGGCAAGAAAGTCCGTTACGGCCTCGGCCCATCCGGCCGGTGCCGGCCCGACCACCTGCGCTTCGGGGAGAGCGCGCCGCAGGGCCGCGGTGTCGTCGCTCGACGAAGCGACGATATAGGCTCGATCCACTTCTCGGAGGAAGGATAGATCGTTCTCTGCATCACCGAGCCCGGCGGAGGAAATGTGGGCTCCGCGGCGTCGGTAGAGCCGTAGCAACTCCGCAACCGCCCTTCCTTTGTCGCAGCCTCCCATGACGTGATAGAAGCGACCCCCACGGGTCACGCTGAGCCCGCGCTCAGCCAGGAGCTCCAGAGCCTTGCGGTGATGAGGACCTTCGGCTCCCTCGATCCAAACCGGCTCGTCGAACTCGCGCTCCTTGGCGCGACGGGCTTCGTAAAGGGACAGGCCGGTCCAGTCGGCGATACGTTCGGCGTCCATATCGTGATAGCCCGTGAGGCGCGCGCCGGTCACCTCCCGCACGTCGTCGAAAATCGCGACGACCTCCTCGTACGGCTTGCCCCATCGGATGACGTCGAACCGTCCCGAAACATCTCGTTGGCCAACCGTCTCTTCGAACGTGCCGCGCGGTATGTAAGCCGCTCCCCCGTTTTCCACGACGAATGGATCCTCGACGCCGAGCTGCTCACGGATGGGCTCGACCTCGGCCCGCGTCTTGCTGCTGACGAGGATGACGGGAATACGACGCTTCTTGAGCGACGCGATGCTGGGGAGCGCTTCCTCGAATGAGTACGTGTCTCGGTGGAGAAGAGTCCCATCGAGATCGCTGACGACGACAGCCCTGGGCAATTTTCAGTAGCCTGCGACAAACCCAAGTGGTTGCGGGAATTATAGCAGATGGGTTTTGTGATTTATGTTACGCGCCGCAGTCCTGTCTGGCGTCGATACACGTAGTGCTGCTAATCGAGCCAGTCAGACGCCGGTGCCCTTCTAGACTCGCGAGACGGCCGAATATACACTGGCGCCCACCTCGCCGTTGAAAGGAGACAAGCATGCAACGCCCGGATCCCTCCGAGTATCACGAGTACTATCATCGATACATCGATAAGGTCCCCGAGGGAGATGTCATCGTGCTCCTTTCCACCGAGCTCGAACAGACGCTCGCCCTCCTGGGGAGGGTCCCGTCAGAGCGGGCTGACTATCGTTACACATCGGACAAATGGAGTATCAAAGAAGTCGTGGGACACGTGATCGACAGCGAAAGAATGTTTGCCTACCGCGCGCTCTCTTTCGCGCGTAACGATCCCGCTTCACTCCCCTCGTTCGAACAGGAACAATACGCACGATTTTCCAATGCCTCGCGCCGGCCGCTGCGAGAGCTGGCGGAGGAGCTCGAGTGGGTGCGAAAGTCCAACCTGTTGCTTTTCAAGAGTTTCGACGAAGGCATGTGGACCCGGCGAGGCATTGCCAGCGACGTCTCGTTCACCGTGCGCACCTTCCCCTACATCATCGTTGGACACGAAATCCATCACCGGCGAGTTCTCGAGGAGCGCTATATCCCGGGCGTCCTTGCCGGCACCACATAGCCGCCGAGAGGCCGCGGCCGATCCGCGGTCAGTGTTGGCCGTCAAAATAGGTGGTTGCTGAGCTGGAGTTGGCCAGACGGCGGTTGGCCCCGCGGCACCGATGCACATTATGACCGTGGGAGCTCCATCATCAGCTTCAGGCGTCTCAGCAGATCCAGGCGAGTCACGACTCCAACGAACCGCTCGCCGTCCAAGACCGGAATCAGAGCGTCCTCCCCCACGGGCATCGATAAGAGACGCGTCGCGTCCTCTCGCGGGGAGACCGCGGGAGGCATCTCATCGGACCGCATCACCTCCTTGGCGCGCACGTCTTTCCAGCGGGCCCGGTCGATGGACCGAATCTCCGCCAGTCCAAGCTGACCAACCAACCGGGTGCCGTCGACGACGGGAAGCTTCAGCAGCCCGCTCGGTAGGATCACCTGCGAGACGATCTCGTCGAGGGTCGATTCGGAAGATACCGCCACGACCGAACGGTTCATGACATCTCCGGCCGTCACGCCCTTCAGCAAGTCGCGCAGCAACACCTGTTGATAGCTGGCAAGGGCGGCGCGCCTGAGGAAGACGCCGATGAACAGGTACCAGACGGCGCCGATAAGGTTTCCGAATCGCAGGAAGTAAACGAGCCCGAGCAGCATGAGAAGCAGGCCGAAACCCGACCCCAGAACGGAGGCGGTGCGCGTCGCAAAGCGAAGGTCGCCCCAAATGCCCCACAACGCCGCCCGCAGGACTCGGCCCCCGTCCAGCGGGAAGCCCGGTACCAGGTTGAAGGCCGCCAGCACGCCGTTCATGAATGCCAGATGCCCCACCACGCCGAGGACCGACGCCGGAAACCATCCCAGACCGATGGAGTACAGGCCGGCGAAGAGGATGGCCAGCGAGACGCTCATGGCCGGTCCGGCAACCGCCACCTTGAGCTCCGCACCGGCGTGAGGCGGCTCGTCGACCATTTCCGCGGCACCGCCGAAAATGAAGAGCGTGATCCCGCGAATCGAAATCCCCTCCCGGATTGCCACCACGGCGTGAGAAAGCTCGTGCGCCAGCACGGACGCGAAAAGAAGAGCGGAGAGCGCGAAGCCCATCGTCACCCAGGCGGACCATCCGAGACCGGGATGCTCGCGGGAGAAGTTCAGCGCGAAGGTGGAGGTCAGGAGGAACAGAACGAAGACCCAGGAGAGATCCACCTTGATCGGGATCCCGAAGATCGAAGCCACCCGGAAGGATTGACCGATCACTGGGAGTCCCCGCTCGAACGGAGGGGAGGCTCGACGATCTTGAGCAACTCCCCGGCGGGGACGAACTCGTCGGGGCGGAGATTGTTGAGAAGCGTAAGCTCCTCTAGGGACTCCTCGCCAGCACCCGACTGCAAGAACGCCTCGCGCGCGCTCATCTCCGTCGGAACCCGATACAAGGCAATGCGATGCGGTTCTACGTCGAGGGCCGCCCGATCGGTGAGCCGGCGGAAGCTCTCCACGACGCCGAGAAACGTATTGCGGTACTGGCGATAACGCTGCTCGTACGTATATCCGAGGATCTCGTAGGCCATGCCGCCGTCGATCACGAAACCGGCTTCACCGAGCAGCACCGCTTGCTCGGTCCTTACCCGGAAGGGCGCCCGGTAGGCGATGAAACCGCTGACGCGCATGCGTTCACCCGTCCCGTACTCCAGTCGGTTTTCTCGAAAGAAGCGTGCGGCGTGAGCTTCGGGAGTCGTGCCCGGGTCGACCCGGGTTCCCGTCAGCTGAATGGCAGCGTCTCGCTCGGGAGATCCCGCGTAGACGGCCTGCCGCGTGTTCTGAACCTTCCAATTCGTGGGAAAGTCCACTTGGAAACGAAGGTCGGGATGCTTGAACCGGTTCCCGTCCATGAAACCCTCG
>JBOGJF010000633.1:0-2782 GCA_050747785.1 Vicinamibacteria bacterium | reverse complement strand
CCCGCCCGCAGGCGCGAAGTCGCCGGAGGGCAAGCCGTGGGCGTGGGGCCCCGCGGCACTCGTATTAGCCCAGCAGTCGAGACCGCGCTGCCCCCACAAGACCACGGCAGCAGGCTCGATCAAGTGGTAACCCAACAAATCGAGCAGGCGCTCGTCGAGTGCCGGGGCCGCATCGAAGGCCCGTTCGGAGCGGCGATGCGGTTGGGGATCAACCCGCACACCTTACGCTCTCGCATGCGGAAGCTCGGTATCGACTGGCGCCGCTTCCGACCCGGTGCGCCGCAGCGCGGCACGCGTTGATTTCCGTGTATGCGGCGTTTGCGCGTCGAAAACTCTTGACAGCCCCGGCCTGAGGGGGTATCTCCGATGGCAAAGAGCCTTCACACCTCTCGAAGGGAGGTCTCCCCATGGCCACGTCACGATGCGCCCAGATTGCCGCGAACGCCGAGCTCATCGAAGACTATGCTTACAAGCTCGAGCCGCCGCTCGCAAAAACGCTGGCCGACCGATTCGTCGCCGTGCAAAGGCAAGCCGGCAGCAATCGATCCGATCTGCTGACCGTTTCACCCGATAACGAGCTGGTGCTTTTTTCCGCCGACCGCGACCGGCGAGCCGCGTGGGTCGAAACCCGATCGCCGGTTCCCGAAGCACCCCCTGGCGAGATCCAGAAAATCCTGGCGTTTCACCGCGGAGAGACTCTTCATGCTTTGGTTCACTTTCCGCATCCCGACGGGGAAAGTAACAAGGTCGCCGTCCTCTCGCGAGAGCCGGGGGGAGACTGGATCCGGCCTCCCCTCGATACCGAGACCGCGCTCTTGATCGGCCAGACAAGGCAAATGGAGAGCTATGCCGACGCGAGCGGTCACCTGCTCATTTACGGAGTCTCGACGAGCTACGACGACCCCTTCGTCTTCATCTCGACCTACCACGAAGGCAAAGCCGGGCGAGCGGGCGGATGGAAGCACCTGTGGAAGGAGCGGCGCGAAACGGTCGGGAGCTTCAGCATCGTGCCGGGGCGGAAGCCCGGGCAGGTCAAGGTCCTCGAGGTCTTCGGTGGGACCGTGAAGCTCAAGGGAGCCCGGATCTCGCGAAAAAGCTTCGCTTGGATTCCCGACGACGAAGTCACGCTCAATCTCCCTTCCGAGGCCGCGAAGGTTTTACCGTTCGTGAGCGAGCGGCTCGAGGACTCCTTCCTCGTGCAGTCGAAAGACGGCAGTCTCTACCTCGTGAGTCATTATTACGACAAGGATCCAAAGGTGCTGCCGCTCACGGGTGGCGGGCAAGGCCCCCAAGCGGTTCTCTCCGCCCAAGTCGGCGTCGACCATACCGCACGCACGATTCTCTTCGTCATCGAGAAAGACACCGCCGAGCTCTGGATACTCCGTCAACGCTCCGAAGGCGACGAGCCTTTCGAGGCGTGGGTACCGCTCGGCAATCCTTGTGCGGAAATCGCCTGCCCGGCGGTCATGGCCGATTCGGCAGAGGTTTACCTGGCCGCCCTCGATGCTCGGGTATCCAATCTGAGTCAAGATCACGTCGACGCGACTTGGAGCCAAACCGTTCTGGAAACGCCGAAGCCCCTCACCGAAGGCGTGGACGAGGAGACGACTTACCGATGGGAGATACGAGCCCTCGATTCGCTCGGAACGCCGGCGCCGAACACCGTCGTCAAGGTCAAGGCGAGCGCCACCATGGAGGTCCTAGGGAACGGATTGGCGGCCGTGGTGGATCGGAATCACGAGGAGACCTTTGAGACGGATGCCTCGGGTACGCTGACGGTGAGCACACGGGCCAACGCCCTCGCGTCTCCGGAGCTCTACGTCCGGGTGCCCGACTACATGAAGCCCGATGAGACGACCACGCTCTGGGCCGATGAGCGCCTCCAACGCCGCCTGGCGGGACGGGAGCCAGGTTTTCCAGTCGATGCAGAGAGCTTGAAGAAAAGTGGCGCCGTTCCTCAGAATATGCCGGACCAGGACGCGGGAAAGGTGGCCAACGCTCTCGTCGCCTGCGGGCAGTTCATGCAGGAGAAGAGGCAGGAACGTCTCACGGGAAAGTTTCGCCTCGCGGAGCTCGATCCTACGGGGTGGAGGCTTACCTTCTCCGACGAACGCCGCATCACATTCGATACCCTGACGCTCGAAGAGATCGAGACCGCGCGACAAGCTTTCACCTCCGCCGGCCTGTTCACGCCAAACGCACTCACCGGTAGCAACCCTTGGGGCGACTTCATCCACTGGCTCGTTGCGACCGCAAAGAAGCTCCTCGAGGTTACCGCCTTTGTCGCGGATGGACTTCTCCATGTGACGCTGAAACTAGCCGAAGGAACTCAAAACTTCGTTCTCGCCACCATCGGGCAAACCGGAAAGCTGCTGGAAGCGATCTTCTCCGGCATCAAGGCGGCCTACGAAGCCACGGAGGATTTTTTCAGGAAGGCCATCGAGTGGCTCAGGATGATTTTCGACTGGAACGACATCATCCGGACCGCGAACTACATCGAGGACCAGTTCGCGCACACCGTCACCGCGCTCGCGGCATGGATCGAAAAGGCGCGGCCTCCCGTAGAGGCTTTCTTCGACCGGGGGGCCGATGCCGTCGAGCATCAGTTCGACGCGCTCGCGACCCTTCTGAGCAAGGAGAGCACATTGAGCGACCTCTTCGGCTCGAGCTCTGCCCTGGGCGTTCGCCGGGATCTACAAGACGACACGTATCCCAAGACCCACGCCGCGAACGCCGTCCAATGCAATTTCCTTTCGAGCAACATGCCTCCCGGGGGCGGGGG
>JBOGJF010000632.1:0-7627 GCA_050747785.1 Vicinamibacteria bacterium | reverse complement strand
TCGTGGGATCGATGACGCCCGCCGCGACTAGGTTCTCGTATTTGTCGGTCTGAGCGTTGTACCCGTGCTCCGGATTCTCCAGCTCCTTGGCCTTGTTGACCACGATGGAGCCTTCTTGTCCGGCGTTTTGGGCGATCCAGCGCATGGGCTCCTCGATGGCTCGGGCCACGATACCGACGCCGATGCGCTCGTCGTCCGAAAGGTTCTTCCCCTTCATGAGCCCCTTGAGAGCCGTGGCAGCGCGGAGAAGAGCCACTCCGCCACCCGGGACGATCCCTTCCTCGGCTGCGGCCTTGGTGGCATGCATGGCATCCTCTACGCGTGCCTTTTTCTCTTTCATTTCCGTTTCCGTTGCCGCGCCCACCTTGAGGAGCGCCACACCGCCTACCAGCTTCGCCAAACGCTCCTGGAGCTTCTCGCGGTCATAGTCCGAGGCGGTCTCCTCAATTTCAGCCCGAATCTGTTTGATGCGGCCCTCGATGTCCGACTTTTTCCCGGCACCTTCGATGAGGGTGGTCGCTTCCTTGGTGATGATGATTCTCTTCGCTCGACCAAGGTCCTCGAGACCGATGTTCTCGAGCTTGATGCCGAGATCCTCGAAGATTGCCTTGCCTCCGGTCAGAATCGCGATGTCTTCCATCATTGCCTTGCGACGGTCACCGAAGCCGGGTGCCTTCACGGCCGCTACCTTGAGCGTCCCTCGGAGCTTGTTGACGACGAGGGTGGCGAGAGCCTCGCCCTCCAGGTCCTCAGCGATGACCAACAACGATTTCCCGGACTGAGCCGTCTTTTCCAACAAGGGCAAGAGGTCATGCATACTGGAGATTTTTTTCTCGTGGACCAGGATGTAACACTCCTCGAGGACTACCTCCATCCGCTCTGGATCCGTGACGAAGTAAGGGGAAAGATATCCGCGGTCGAACTGCATACCCTCGACGATCTCCAGACTCGTCTCGAGTGTGCGCGCCTCCTCGACCTGGATGACGCCGTCTTTGCCGACCTTCGCCATCGCCTCGGCGATGATGCTGCCGATGGTCTCATCGCCATTGGCGGAGATGGTGCCCACTTGCCCGATCATCTTGCCCGTCACGGGCCTAGAAAGCTTCTGGACAGCCGCCACTACCGTCTCTACCGCGCGGTCGATCCCGCGCTTGAGCTCCATGGGGTTGCTACCTGCCGTGACGCTCCGCAGACCCCCACGAAAAATGGCCTGAGCGAGCACTGTCGCCGTGGTCGTTCCATCGCCGGCGACGTCGGAGGTCTTGGAGGACACTTCGCGAATCATTTGGGCGCCGAGATTCTCGACCGGATCGGGGAGCACGATCTCTTTCGCGACCGTCACGCCGTCCTTGGTGACGACGGGCGAGCCGAATTTCTTCTCGAGCACAACATTACGGCCTTTGGGGCCAAGAGTGACTCGAACCACTCTGGCCAGGCTATTCACGCCTCGCATGAGGCCGTGGCGAGCGTCCTCGTGGTAGATAATCTGCTTTCCCATGATCTCTTACTTGCCTTTCCCCGAATCTCTCCGTGCAAACTGATCGACTTCTTCTAAGGATGTCACGCAATGATCCCAAGTACGTCGTCTTCACGGAGGATGAGGTATTCGCTATCGTCCAGTGTGATTTCCGAACCGGAATACTTTCCGATCAGAACCGTGTCGCCCACTTTGACTTCCAGGGGGAGCTTCTTTCCGTCCCTGAGCTCCTTACCGGAGCCGATGGCAATGACTTCCGCCGTGAGCGATTTCTCTTTGGCGGTGTCGGGGATAATGATGGAGCCGACTTTCTTCGTGTCGCTCTCGTCGACGCGCTTGACGAGGATATTGTCTTTGAGCGGATTGATTTTCATGAACGCTTCCTCTTCTTCTTCCTTTGGCCCGATGAGATTCCCTTGCCAAGATCTACCGCTTCTTACGGGAATCGAGGGGAGGCCTTGCAACCGCAACTGCTGGCGCTCTGGTGCCTGCGGCGATCTCCTGCATAATTTCGGCAAATATTCTCCGAAGACGTTGTCTCTGACGGTTCCACCATTTCATTTTCGAGATCCTCTTAAGGTTGTTTGCCTGGGCGGTCTGTACGTGCATGGCGATCTTCTTTGATTAAGGTTGGTGAGGGCCGTTTACGTAACCCTGTGTGGTTCATTACGGATAAAGGGTGCTACCTAGGATTAACCATTATAGGTAAACTTGCTTGATCTGTCAAGGCTAACTAAGTGGGAGCGCCAATGGCTTTACTGGTGCATGTTAGTTCGAAGAACCTTCAGGGAGAAAGGCCTGGCAGCCGGGCAAGCCCCAACTCATCGCCCCAATCTTCCTTCAAAAGGGGAGGAAACTCAGGCGGGCGCGCGAGAGCCCAGCTTGGCGCTTTGCGCGACGCGCCGCTTCCTCCTTCCCAGCACGACCACGACGTGGTGCGTCGCCGCGTCGTCGACGAGAGGAATCGCTTTGGGATCGACCAGTCGGCCGTCGAGCTCCGCCTCCGCGACCCCTCGGCATACACAATCCGGATTCGAGACGGTGATCTCGTAGCGCGCCTCGCCGAAGCGCCACGAAATCCCGTATTCCGGCCACGACGAGGGAATGCAGGGGTCGATGGCGAACGCCGCGCCGCGGCGGGTGAGGCCAAGAATGCTCTCTAGGCCGACCCGATACATCCAGCCGGCGGAACCCGTGTACCAAGTCCACCCGGCGCGGCCGGCGTGCGCCGCGTGGGCGCTCACGTCCCCCGCGAGAACGTAGGGCTCGCCCTGGTAGCGCGCCACGTCGATGGCGTTTCGCGTGTGGTTCACCGGATTGAGCATGTGAAAGAGCTCCACCGCCTCGTCACCGCTTCCGAGGCGCGCCACCGCCGCCACGACCCACAGCGCGGCGTGCGTGTACTGTCCGCCGTTCTCCCGCACCCCGGGTGGGTATCCCTTTATGTAGCCCGGCTCCTGCGCGGATCGATCAAAGGGCGGGGTGAGAAGCAGGAGGACCCGCGCCCCTCGGCGCACCAAATGCGTGCGGACCGCATCCATCGCGCGTTCGGCAAAGCGTGTGGGCACCGCTCCCGAGAGGATCGCCCATGACTGGACGATCGAGTCGATCTGACCTTCCTCGTTCTGTGCCGATCCGAGAGGCATACCATTGTCGTAATAGCCACGCCGGTACCACTCCCCATCCCATGTCTGCTCGAGCACCGTTGTCAGACGGGTCGCTTCCACGCGATAGCGCTCGGCTCGAGCCGGGTCACGACCACGCGCCGTGCATATAGGCACGAACTGCCGCAGCACCGTGTAAAGGAAGAACCCGAGCCAGGTGCTTTCCCCTTGCCCCTCGCGCCCCACGAGGTTCATGCCATCGTTCCAGTCGCCTCTCCCCATGAGCGGAAGGCCATGGGTGCCGCTCGTCAGCCCCCGATCGATCGCGCGGACGCAATGTTCGAAGAGCGACCCTGCATCCGTGGAGATACGGGGGTCGAAGTAGGCTTCGTGCTGATCCGCAGTGAGGAGCGGCCCCTCGAGGAAGGGCACGCGCTCATCCAGAACGCCCGTGTCCCCCGTCGTCCGGACGTACTGCGCCACCGCGTGAGGAAGCCACAGCAGATCGTCGGAACAGCGGCTGCGAATTCCCCCTCCGTTCGGTTCGTGCCACCAGTGTTGGACGTCCCCTTCGACGAATTGTCGGCTCGCGGCTCGAAGCAGATGCTCCCTTATCATGTCCGGCCGTGAGAACGTAAGGGCCATGACGTCCTGCAGCTGGTCGCGGAATCCAAACGCGCCGCCCGGCTGGTAATAACCCGACCGTGTCCACAGCCGGCAGCTCACGTCCTGATAGAGAAGCCAACGGTTCATCAGCAGATCGAAGGAGTCGTCCGGCGTACGCACTTGGACAGCGTCGAGAAGCTCATCCCAGGAGCGGCGAGCGGCTTCGCGCGCGGACTCCCCTTGGGCCACCCCTGCATGCCGATGCAAGAGCTCTTGGACCTGGCTCCGATCTCTCCCCTCCCCCAGGACGAATGCAACGCGGCGACTCTCCCCCGCGCCGAGCGTCAAGGAGACATGTAGGGCCGCACACGGATCGAGCCCGGCGCCAAAGCGGCCAGAGAGTTTCTCCCGGCCAAGCGCCGCCGGTTGGGCGAGAGAACCGTTGCGACCGAGAAAGGAGCATCGATCTCCCGTTGCCGACGTCAGCGCTTCGCTCGCATGCGCGAATGCCACGCGCCCCGCAAAGCTCTGGTTGTAAGGATTTCTCGCCAGGACCGCACCGGTCGCCGGGTCGAGCTCGGTCATGACGTGCACCCTCTCGCCCGCCCGAGGGCGTCCCAGGATCCACTCGTTGTAGGCGAAGACGCTCAGACGACGCGGCTCTCCGCTCTCGTTGGTAAGCGTGAGGAGAGAGAACTTCACCGGATCCTTCGCCTCCACGAAGATGTCGAGCTCCTGGCGAATGCCCGCCGTCACGCGGGCGAAGCGCGAGAGCCCCGCGGAATGCCGGATCACGAAACGACCGCTGGCGGCCGTGCGAGGAAACGGGCCGGGTGTCGGCGACCACGTCTCTCCCGTCTCGTCATCCCGGACGAAGAGCGCCTCGGCAGTTGGATCCGTCACCGGGTCGTTCGCGAAGGGCGTCAATCGGTTCTCGCGACTATTCTCCGACCAGGTATGGGCCGCGCCCGAGGCGGTGATGACGGTCCCGAAGCCAGGGTTAGCGATGACGTTGGCCCACGGCAGGGGCGTTTCCTGGTCACCCTCGAGTACCAGGACATAGTCTCGACCGTCGTCGGCGAATCCACCGATGCCGTTCGCGAGCACCCGGGGAGGTACCGGTGCTTCCGACGTCGAAGAGAAGGACCGAACCTCGCGCGACGGCACGAGCTTTTCCGGCTCCGACTCGGGCCACTCGGGAGGCAGAACGTCGAGTTGATGAGCTAGCTCTCCCCGCTCGCCGCTCAGGACGGCGCGAGCCACCGCCGCTAGGAGGACGCGCTCGGACTCCGGCATGCGGTCTCCACGCAAGAGGTAAGCTCCGCCGGGCCGGTGCTTCCACGTTCTCCAGGGGCCGTCGTCGAGGAGCGCCGCCAGCGCGGCATGCATCTCGTCCAAGTAGCTGACCGGATGCTCGTTCAACATGACGACGTCGGCGCTCAATCCTTTGAGACGCCAGTACTCCTGCGCACGCAGGACTTGGCGCACCAAAGGTAGATCGTTCTCCTCTACGACCCGCACCAGGAGGATGGGAAGGTCGCCCGAGATGCTATGCGGCCAAAGACCTTGCTGCCCCAGCACGTTCTGCGCCTGGAGCTCCGGGCTCGCCCGCAGCGAGCCGTCCGCATACAACACCCGTGACGCCAACCGCTCGAATAGCATCGCCTCCTCGTTCGACACGCCAAGGTGCCGCAAGCCGCTTTGCGCATGAGCGAAAGCCAGGGCGAAGGTCCGCGCCGTGGCGCTCGGGTCTCGATACTTCTGCGCGAGAGCCAGGGCCATCTCTCGCGAGGACGCCGTACCCGTGGCAAACGCGAGTCTCACGAAGCCACCCGGTGCGAGGCGAATGCGCTGCCGCAAGCTAACGATGGGATCGAGGACCGCCCCGGTCGTGCCGGAAAGCGAGCGGCCATCGAGGGCCTGCGGGTCCGCGGGACTTCGCCCCCGGCCCAGGAAACGCGCGCGATCGCACTCCCATTCCATCTGCCCCTGCGTCCGACCTTCCAGGCTCAGCACGTGAAAGGCCCAGACTCCCGCTTCATCCGGGGAACGCGACCGCCGCCGGCAAAGGAGGGCGGCACTCTCCGGGATATACTCCGTCTCGACGAACAGTTTTCCGAAGGCGGGATGAGCCAGGTCGTCGGCCGGAGGCGCCAGAACGATCTCCGCATAGCTCGTCACCTCGATCTCGCGGTGGCGATCGCTCTTGTTGGTGACGGAGAGGCGTCGCACCTCGACGTCGTCCTCGGTCGAGACCGCAATGTCGAGCTGCGTGGCAATCTCGTCGTCCTGACGGGAGAAGGTTGCCTTCTCCGCCAGGAAAGTAACGAGGTAGTCTTCGGGCTCCGTGCCCGTCGGGTGGTACGTAGCGGACCACACCGATCCACTCCACACGTCCCGAAGGTAAAGGAACTGACCTCCTGGATCCCGCGTCGGGTCCTCACGCTGTCGTGTCACCGCGAGACCTCGGCAGACACTCGCGCCGCCACCCGAGTTCGTCACCACGGCGGTGTAGTTGCCATTGGAGAGGAACTGCGCGTGCGGCACCGCCGTGTGGGCAGAGCGGAAACGGCGCAAGGCCGCCGCGGGCGAGGGCGCCGACACGTGCGTTTCCTCGACGGGGCGCGGCCTGGTCATGGGGGCGTGTCGAGGGACGCGTTCTTGAAGCAGCAGCTCGGTGGCCTGGACGCGCGGGTCGGAATGGAAACGCTCCACCATCACGTCAGAGAGGAGGGCGTTGGCTAGGGAGACGAGGGTCATCCCCTGGTGATGCGCAAAGTAGGCCCGCACCACCGCTCCGTTCGTGGCGACTTCCTGTCCATCGATCTTCTTGTTCCAGTAGTCGATGGACTCGTAGAAACCGTACTCGCCTTTAAGCCCCTCCGCCGCCAGGCGTCTGAAGTTGCGGGCGGCCTCGGTGGGATCGATCATGGCGGCGAGCGCGGTGGCATAGGGCGCCACGACCAGCTCGTCCCCCAGGCCTCGCTTCAAACCCAGACCGGGGACTCCGAAGGCCTTGTACTGGTAGTTGTCGTGACGGTCCACCAGGTTGTAGGCGGACTCCGAAATTCCCCAGGGCACGCCGCGGCCGGCCGCGTATTTCTGGTGCCGACGGACAGCCATGAGGCACGACCGTTCGAGGAGCGTTCTCGGGTAGCTCCGCATCATTAGTAGCGGCATCAAGTACTCGAAGAGCGTGGCGCTCCAGGAGAGGAGCGTCGGAGTGCCCTCGACGCTGGTAACGAGCCGACCCAAATGGAACCAGTGCGATTCGACCAGATCTCCCTTGGCGATGGCGACAAAGCTTGCCAGGCGAGCTTCGGAGGCCAGGAGATCGTAATAAGAAGGATCGAGATGGCCCGGTCCCGCGGCGTCCGCCAGACGATAGCCGATGGAAAAAATCCGGCGCTCCCGGTCGTAAAGGAGCTGAAAGCGCATGCCGTCGGCGAATGAGCCCGATCGTGCCGCCAAGCCGGCGAGGCGCTGGGAGAGCTCGCTCCCCGTTTGCGGATCCCGACTCAACTGTCTGAGCCCCTCCGCCAAAGTCATGAGAGATCCGGCGAGGTTGCCGCTGTCGACGGTGGAAACGTAACGCGGCGGCAGGGGAGCGAGCGAAGCCGTATCGTACCAATTGAGGAAGTGCCCTTCGTATCGTTCCAGTCCCTCCATGGTCGTAAACGCCGCGTCGAGCCTCTCCGCGAGCTCGCCTTTGCCGATGAAGCCGAGGTCGTGTGCCGCCAAGGTCGCGAGCAGCCCCATACCGATGTTGGTGGGCGACGTCCGGAGGGCCAACTTGGCCTCGGGTGTTTCCTGGAGGTTGTCGGGAGGAAGTCCGTGCGTATCCACGCCCATGAAGGTCTCGAAATATCGCCACGTGCTCCGGGCAATGCCGTAGAGGAGCTTCTGATCTTCCTCCCGGAGCTCGGTGCATGCCCGAGAC
>JBOGJF010000631.1:0-2455 GCA_050747785.1 Vicinamibacteria bacterium | reverse complement strand
CCCGCCCGCAGGCGCGAAGTCGCCGGAGGGCGAGCCGCGGGGGTGGGGCCCCGCGGCATTGAATGGAGCCCGTGAAGCCTCTCTTGATCGACCACGAGACGCGTCCCATCCGGGTGGATCCACCGCTCGTGTTGGCTCCTCTCGCGGGCCACACCGACCGTGCCTTTCGTGCGCTGGTAAAGAGACTGGGGGGTTGCGGCCTCGTGGTAACAGAGATGGTCAGCTCGGAGGGTTTGACCCGCGGAAGCAAGGCCTCGCGCGAGATCGCGTCGGTGACCGAGGGAGAGAGGCCGGTGGGAGTGCAGTTATTTGGCACCGATCCCCAGCGGCTTGCCGACTCGGCGGTCATCGTGGAGGAACTCGGTGCCAACCTGGTGGACGTGAACATGGGCTGCCCGGTCCCCAAAGTGACTCGGCTGGGAGCGGGCGCCGCCCTCATGTGCGACATCGGGAGGGTGACCCGGTTGATCTCGGAGATGGTGAAATCGGCCGGGATTCCGGTCACGGCGAAGATCCGGTCTGGGTGGGATCCCGAGTCCATCAACGCGAGGGAGGTTGCGCTTGCGCTCGAGCAAGCGGGTGCCGCTGCTATCACGGTACACCCGCGTTGTCGCAGCGAACGCCATCGTGGTCGGGCGGCTTGGCAGGTGATTCGCGACGTCAAGGAGGCGGTAAGGGTTCCGGTCATCGGCAACGGGGATGTCCGGAGCGCTGAGGATGCGAAGGCCATGATCGCCGAGACCGGTGCCGATGGCATCATGATTGGTCGCGGTGCCCTCGAGAACCCTTGGGTGTTTCGCCAGATCCGCGACGAGCTGGCAGGCGCCCACCACTGGGAGCCCACGACTAGTGACTACCGCGAGGCGATTGCCTTTTTCATCGAGAGCCTCGCGGAGTATTTGCCCGAGAAGCTCGTCGTGAACCGGGTCAAGGCGCTTGCGGGTTGGATCTCCAAAGGACTTCCCGGTGGCGGGGCCTTGCGGGGAAACGTTTACGCTTCCAAATCACTGCGCGAGCTACGGAACGTGTTCGAGACCCACTTCGACGCCACCCATTCTTCGATCTAG
The DNA here is from genome assembly GCA_050747785.1 of Vicinamibacteria bacterium. Taxonomy (GTDB): domain Bacteria; phylum Acidobacteriota; class Vicinamibacteria; order Marinacidobacterales; family DATDRI01; genus CBDANW01. The sequence goes on along the minus strand of JBOGJF010000631.1, from coordinate 1,388 downwards.
GACGCGGACAGCCGCACCGCCGCGCAACTTCTCTAACATGAGATCCTACCTGTCGGCTTTATTTCAGGCGTCTATATACAGGATCTTGCTATCAGGGTAGTCGGACGCCGGGCGTCAATATGCGGGATCTTGGTATCAACCGAGTCAGACGCGCTCGTGTCTCTCTGCTGGGCGTCAATATGCGGGATCTTAGTATCAACCGAGTCAGACGCCGGTCTCCAGTAAAGAACGAGCGTCACCGCGAGGACGGTAACCGTCAGCAAGACCAGGAGCCATTGCGGGACCGGGGCGTAGATCAGCTTCTCTAAATAGTGGGTGAGAAAGGCTTCCCGATATGCCTCCTCGCCGGCGCGTCTCCACAAGGCCTGCTCGAGATACGTCAGTGGACAAATCCAGCGAAAGACCTCGATTCCGACGCTGTAGATGACCGCGAGCAGGTGAGCGAGTCTCCAGCGAGAGTGCCCTCGCAGCCAGACGGCACCGGTCACGACGAAGACGATCCACGCGAAATGTGCGAGCACCACGGCTTCGGCGGCAGCGACGTACATGGGTTCGGGCTTGGACCTTACGACCAGGTCAATCGGTCGCCGGCACGGACGCGGCGTCCTTCTTGGCGGTACGTTCTTTGTAATCCCAGGGAGGTGGGCGGTGGCCACCTCCCCGGGATTTCACACGTCAATCCGATGCCCGGGCAGCTCCCAGCGCAGGTTGCATGATTTTCGCGGGATCGGCGCCCGGCCGCGGCTTGAACTTCTGGGCCCGGCCGCCGTACACCTCGGCAACGTATAGGTTGTTCTCCTGGTCGACCGACAGTTGATGCGGCCCGTCGAGGAAACCGGGCTCGTCGCCGGACCGAAGTGTGGCGGAAGTGCCCCAGCCGTAGAGGAACTTGCCAGTGAGATCGTACTTCGAAATCCTGTTGACGTGGCCGTCCGCCACCCAGAGGTGTCCGTCGGTGGCCATGTGAAGCGTGTACGGTGAGGACAGATCGGGCCACATCTCGATGAACTTACCGTTCTCGTCGAACACCTGAAGGCGGCTGTGCGAGCGATCGGCGACGTACACGCGGCGGTCAGCACCCACGGCCACGGAATGAACGGTGTTGAACTCGCCAGGCTGCGGGTTGTCGGGATTGGCGGGTTTCGAGCCCCATGCCATGAGGAATTTGCCGTCCTTGTCGAACTTGACGACCCGCGTATTGATGTAGCCGTCGGCTACGAAGAACGCTCCGTCGGGGAGAAAAGCGATGTCGGCCGGCTCGTTGAAGTGCGATTCGTCGTCACCCGGGACATCGACCTCGCCGAGCGTCATGAGGAGCTTCCCGTCATGGCTGAATTTGAAGACCGCATCCCCGCTGTCGCTCACCACCCATACGTTCTTCTCGGGAT
>JBOGJF010000630.1:0-6314 GCA_050747785.1 Vicinamibacteria bacterium | reverse complement strand
GGGCATCACCAGCCCGCTCTAATCTATAGGCGTCCAGACCTTTCTTACAAGCCCAGTATGGCCCACCGCGGGTGCGTGGGAGGTCCCACGATCCAGGGGAGCATGACCAACGCCAGTAGGTTTGGTTAGGTCGACGTGCGATTGGCTACTGAACGTATCCGAGAGCCCGCAGCTGATCCAGCAGATCCTCGTCCTGGATTTCTGGATCCAGCTCGAGAACGTCGGTCGTCGAATCCCCTCCTAGATAGTCGCGAAGCTCGGTGTGCAGAGACTGCATCACTTCGCGATGGCCTTCGCTGAGATCGATCTCTTCACGCGGATCGACCTCCAGATTGAAGAGTCGGACTTCGCCGGTCGTGCCGTCGGTATGGATCTTCCAAGGAAACGCGGTCCAGGTCTTCAAGAGACGGATCTCGCTCAGGGCCTTGCGGGACCCCTTTTCTTCCCCGCGCATCATGGGTAGAAGGCTATCGCCGTAAAATTGTGGGGGAGTTTCCACTCCGAGTAGCTCCAGCACCGTGGGAGCCACGTCCAACAGCCGCACGACGCCTTCCACGCGCAGCCCCGCGAATTCGTTCTGGGGAAGGCGCCAAATCAAAGGCACTCGGATTTGTTCCTCGTACAGCGTGTGCGCGTGGATTACCGACCCATGGTCCCAGAACTCCTCGCCATGGTCGGCGAGGAGGACGAGGGCAGTGTTCTCGGCCAACCCGAGCTCTTCGAGTAAATCGGAAAGCCGACCGATGTATTCGTCGGCGTAGCGAATCTCGCCATCGTAAAGTGCCACGATCTTTTGTCGATCTTCCTCGGTGAGCGAGACGTCGCCAACCTTGGAGGGAAGTCCCCGAATCTTGCGTAGAACGTCCCTCGTGTCGCTTCCCGCAAGTGAGCCCTCGTACTGGGGATAGAACAAGCTGTCGTACGGGGAGGGTGGATCGTACGGCAAGTGAATGTCATACGTGTGGAGGAACACGAAGAAGGGAGAACTGCCGTTCTTCCGTAGCCAGCTCTCCATCTGCGGGAAGCCGTCTGCAAGGCCGCCCGGGTACTCTTCGTAGACGTCGAAACCCGAGCTGAGACCGAGTTTCCCGGCAACGTTTCCGCCGCCGGTGAAGGCCGCGGTCTGAAAGCCGGTCCGCTGCAACACCCGAGCGAGCGTCAGCGCAAACTTTCGCGTTTCGGAAGCCGGTTTCGATTGGAAGAGCGACCGGTGGGAGGGTAGCGTCGAGGTGGCCTGCGCGATGGCCCGGTCGAACAAGATGCCTTCTCTGGCAAGGGCATCAATATGGGGACTCGTCTCCCGATGGTAGCCGTAGCAGCCGAGGTGATCGGCCCGGAGCGTGTCCAGCGAAATAAGGATAGCGTTTTGTGCCTTGGGTCGGTCCGAGGTTCGGCATGCGAAGGCGAGACTCAGTATCCAAGCCGCGAGCAAAGCACGAAGCCAATGTCGTCGCGAGTTGCGCATGGAGCGATTATAAGCCGAGCGGGGCACGGGTCTCCGTTAACCGTCGCTAGCCGCTAGCGCCGTTCCGCATTCGTCCTTCGCGGAGACCAGTGTATAATGTCCGCCTTCTCGGTAGGAGCATTCCATGAGCAAAGGACTTATCGGATGTGCGGTCGTCCTCGCGATTCTTCTCGTGTCGGGTGGCGCCTTGTTCCTGTGGGGGACCGGGGTCTACAACAATCTCGTGAGCCTCGACGAAAGCGTCACGGCGGCGTGGAGTCAGGTCGAGATCGCCTATCAGCGGCGAGCGGATCTGATCCCCAACCTCGTCAATACCGTGCAGGGGGCGGCGGACTTCGAACGTGAGACGCTGACGGAAGTGATCGAGGCGCGGGCCAGGGCGACCCAGATCCAGATCACGCCCGACGATCTCTCGGATCCCCAAGCGCTGGCTCGCTACCAGCAAGCTCAGGACGAGCTCTCGGGCGCACTGAGCCGTCTTCTCGTCACCATCGAACGCTATCCGGAGCTCAAGGCGAGCCAGAACTTCATTCAGCTCCAGGATGAGCTGGCGGGAACGGAAAACCGTATCTCCGTCGAGAGAAGGCGATTCAACGAGACGGCACAAACCTACAACACCGCTCGGCGGCGATTTCCAGCCACGGTCATCGCCGGCTGGCTCGGATTCGAAGAAGCCGCGTATTTCGAGGCGGCCCAAGGTGCGGATCAGGCGCCCGAGGTGGAGTTCGATTTCAAAGAGCAATGAGTCCTCAACCCGCCCGCAGGCGCCCGCCGGCCGCAGCGACGCCAGTCGAGCGGAGGCCGCGGCCGAACGAAGAGTGAGACCGCAGCCAAATAATGAAGCTACTCGCGCTCGGGCTCGCGCTCATCCTCCAGGACGCGCCCATCCCGGCGCTCACCGGGCGGGTGGTCGACACCGCGGGAATCCTCTCCTCCGCTGAGGAGAGCGACCTCACCCGACGGCTCGAGCTCATCGAGAACGAAACGTCGGTCCAAATCGTCATCGCCACCATCCCCTCGCTACAGGGAGAACCCATCGAAGATTTCTCCTTACGCCTTGCCGAAGCCTGGAAGATCGGGCAGGCGGATCTCGACAACGGTGTCATCGTGGTGGTCGTGCCCGACGAGCGTCGTATCCGCATCGAGGTGGGTTACGGACTGGAGGCGGTCATTCCGGATGGCCTCGCCGGCCGCATCATTCGCGAACGGATGGCTTCCTCGTTTCGGGAAGGAGATTACTACGGGGGTCTGGTCTCGGCCGTCGAGGGCCTCGAGCTCGCTGCGCGGAAGGAGTACCCGGAGTCGCCCCAAGGCCCGATCTCGATCGAGCCCGCCTTCGATCTCGGAGCCTTCCTCATGGCGTACTTCGTCTTGGGTATTCTTGGCAATGCCATCGGGATCCTCCTTGCCATCTTGGGCGGCGCCATTCTCTTCCCGTTCTTCGGAGGCGGGATTGCCGCCGCCTTGGGCTGGTGGGCCGTTCCTCTGGGTGGGCTCCTCGGTCTTTTCGCCGTATTATTGCTACGGAGCCTAGGCAAGCGAGGTAGTTGGACCTGGCATGATCCCGGCCGGCGGGGCGGCTGGAGCGGAGGCGGTGGAGGCGGCTTCGGTGGTGGTGGATTCGGCGGAGGCGGTTTCGGCGGAGGCGGAGGCGGCTTCGGCGGGGGCGGCGCCAGCGGGAGGTGGTGAGGAGAAAAGCATGAAAGTCCCACGCAGGCTGCGAGAGGACGTCACCGAGGAGAACCTCGACGCCATCGCCGCGGCCGTCGACGAAGTGGAGTCGCGCACCTCGGGCGAGGTCATGGTCCACATCGTGCACAACCTCCTTCCTCTGGAAAAACCTCGAGCGCGCGCCTTGCGGGCCTTCTTTCAATTGGGCGTGAACCAGACGCGCGAGCGTAACGGAGTCCTCCTCTTCGTGGCCATGAAGAAGCGGGGGTTCGAGATCGTGGCCGACGAGGCGATTCACGCCAAAGTCGGTGAGAGGATTTGGTCGGAGATCTCGGCGGTGATAGCCGAGGCCATCGACCACGACGGATTCGAGGCCGGCATCTGCCTGGGTGTGAGCCTCATCGGGGACGTGCTTTCGCAACACTTCCCCCGCCCGGAAGAGGATGTGAACGAGTTGCCCAACCGTCCTATCATGCCTATCATGGAGTCGGAGTAAAGAATATGGCGGATTCAGTGTCCCGCCCGAACAGTCCGTTGTCTCTCGGGGCCGTCTCAGCCGTCCTCCTGTTGCTCGTTCAGTGCCTCGCTGCCTGCCAGACAGGGACGACGGCTCCTTCGGAATCCCCGCTGTCTCTTCCGGAGCTCAAATCGCTCCTCTTGGACGAGCTCGGGGAGATCTTCTTCTGCGATCCGGACTACTACCCGGTGGCGAGGGAGGACGAGGCCGAGCTGGCGCGAGAGCGTTTCCCCGAGCTCGCTGCCGATCCCGTGGAGTTCCCGGTCCTTCTTCGGCGACTGGGGCTGGAGCCAAAACCCACGTACACGCCGCGGGAACAGCTTGCCGTTTACAGGGAGCACAAGAAACTGGCCGCCATCCTCACCGAGCCGATGACAGGAGGTTATCGGTGGGAGATGCGCGTCACGGCCGGAGACCAGGTCGAAGCACTGGCCGGCGAGATCGACCTCTATGGCCGCATCCGTGTAACCTCGCGTCGGCCCTCGTTCGACACTTGTCCTATCTGTCTCGCGGAGGGGACGCTCATCGACACGCCCTTGGGGCAGATTCCCGTGCGAGCGATCCGTGTAGGCACGATCGTGTGGAGCGTGGACGAGAGTGGAGCCCGGGTGGCCGTTCAGGCGGAAAAGGTGGGCCAAGCACCGGCCCCCAACGGTCATGCAATGATCCGTCTCGTGTTGAAGGACGGCCGCATCCTCCTGGCCTCTCCTGGACACCCTCTCACCGATGGCCGTCCTCTGGAAGCGCTTCGTGCCGGGGCGACCGTGGACGGATCGGAGGTTCTCCTCGTCGAGCACGTCGCCTACCCCGGTACGTTCGTCTTCGACTTGCTTCCGGCGAGCGCCACGGGATGGTACTGGGCGGACGGCGTACTACTCGGCAGCACGCTGCGGCGCTGACCCAAAGTCCAAGTCCAACCCGCGCACCGCGAAGATCTAGTCAGACGCCCGTTTGCCGGGTTTCTAGGCGCAGTCTAGAATCGAGCAGCCTCATGTCGGAAGTACGAATCCGTTTGGCCGGCCCGATCATCAGGCCGACCCTGATGGCACTCGTGGGGTCGCTGAGCGTCCTAGCTGCGTCGGTCCGGGCCTTCCCTCAGAGCCCGCCTAGCCGGTTCTCGGTCGACGTCAACGCCGTCGCCCTCGACGTGGTGGTCACCGATCAGAAGGGGCGTTTCGTCAAGGGGCTGGAGGAAGACGACTTTCTGGTCCTGGAAGATGGGGTCCCGCAGGAGCTCAGTTACTTCACCTCGGCCGCCACGCCGGTGACCGTGCTCCTCTTGCTCGACAGCTCCTCGAGCGTCCGCTCACACATCAGAGAAGTGCAGAAGGCGGCCAACCGATTCATCGACAAATTGGAGCGTGGGGACCAGGCGCGTATCGGCCTCTTTCACAGCGAGGTCCTCTTCGGGCCGAGTTTCACGGACGACATGAAGCAGCACATGGCCATGATCAAACAGATGCGGCCACAGCGGAGCACGCTTCTCTACGACGCGCTCCTCGCCGCGCTGGACGAGCTTGCCGTGATCTCGGATCGTAGGGCTCTCCTGATTTTCACCGACGGGGACGACGGCGGGAGCCAGGCGTCGATGGAAGATTCCCTGGAAGCGGCGCGTCGCTCGCGGGCAACCATCTACACCGTGGGCCTCCTTGGATGGAACGACGAGGAGGGGATGAATACCAACGAGAGACTGCTCACACAGATCGCCGAGTACACGGGAGGACGTGCCTTCTTCCCAGCGGATGAGGACGCGATGAACAGTGCTTTCGATAGAATCCAGGACGAGCTTCATCGTCAGTATCGTATGGTCTATTTCCCCAAGGATTCCGAGAAGCGGGGCGCTTGGCATGACATCGAAGTCCGAATGTCGCAGCGCAGCAATCTCCTGGTGCGGACCCGTCTCGGCTACTACAGCGGCCCGGACCGGATGCCCTGATACGATCCGCGGTGAACAACACTTACCAGTTTCCCTCGACCCCCCTCGGTGCCGTCGCTCTTGCTCTCGCGCTGGTGTTTCCCATCCAAAGCGGTCCGGATCCCGACCTGCTGCTCCTCGCGTGGTCCGCGGCCGGGCGTGACGATGCCGTGCGCAGGCTTCTGGATGAGAACAAGGAAGTCGACGTCGGCGTGCGCGACGACGACGGTTGGACGGCCTTGATGCACGCGGTCCGCGGCGGTCACGATAAAACTGTCGAGGTGCTCCTCGAGCACGCCGCGAACGTTCATTCCGAGAGCAACGACGGAGGCACCGCCCTTCACGTGGCCGCGGAGTACGGCCACACCGCGATCGCCGAGGCGCTGCTCAAGGCCGGGGCCGACTACGAGGCGCGTGACGCCCTCGGGCGCACCCCCTTTTACCGTGCCTTCGAGAACAGGAACGCCGGTGTGATCGACGTGCTCCACGCGGCGGCGCAGGCCGCTGCCCGTCGATATGCGCGCGAGGAATCCGCCCCCACTCCTCCGGAGCTCATTTATTCCACCGCCGCCCCGTACACGCTGACAGGATTCAAGGAAGGTATCGAGGGAACGGTCGTGCTCATCATGTTGGTACGCGAGGACGGCTCGGTAGGACCGGCTAACGTCTCGGTGAGCCTCGAGCCAACCCTCGATCGCAGCGCGTTGCGAGCGGTCCGGCAATGGAGGTTCACACCGGCATTGCGA
>JBOGJF010000629.1:0-4950 GCA_050747785.1 Vicinamibacteria bacterium | reverse complement strand
CCTCGAAGGGATCCGACGCATCGCCGCGAACGTCGCCCGCTCGGCCGGGATGCCGGAAGACAAGCTCCCGCTTGTCGTCGTGGATGAAGAGAACTACACCCCGGCGACCTACAACGACCCCGAACTCACGAAGCGCCTCGTCCAGGTCTTCCAGCGCGCCCTGGGAACGGAAAACGTCGTCGAAGTCCCCCCCGTCATGGGCGGCGAGGATTTTGGTCAGTACTCACTACCCGATCACGAGATCCCGACGGTCTTGTTTTGGCTGGGAACGGTTCCCCCCGACCGCGCCGCGAAGGCGCAAGCTTCCGGCGCTGACCTTCCGTCTCTTCATTCGAGCCAGTTCGCTCCGGACCCGGAGGGGTCGATTGCCACTGGAATTATTGCAACGACGTCTGCCGTGTTGGATTTAATGGGGAACTAGGACAGCCTGGTCGTGCAATGTTAGATGAACGGTTGCTAGGTGTGTGGCGCTCCGACAAGCGACGGACGCTGCGTGAGCTTCGTCAGTTCAAAGGCGTGGCGGAGAAGCAGATCAAGCCCCTACGTGACCGTATATTCGGGCGCCTGATCCACGGTTGGGAGAGACGGTATTTCAAGAAATTCATGGATGGGGATCCGTTGGGCAACAACCAGTACTCCGTCCTGGCGAAGAACGATAAGAGCGTGGCGGTGATGATCGAACCGGATCCGGACGTCCCGGAGGAGAAGGATCGCATTCTACATATCCGTTTTGAGGGCGAGGATCTCTACTGGTTTCCCGTTTTCTTCGGTTCGCTTAAGCGTGAGTGGTTCCGACGTGTCAAGGGTCGTCGACGGAAAGTGAGGAAGAAATAGATCTTTTGTCTCTCGGACTCCTCCTTCGGTGAGGATGATACTTCCTCAAACGAGTTCCGCATAACGACTCCCAGCGGACGGCACAAAGGTTCCGTCCAACGTTGAGATAGTGGTAGTAATCATCTTTGCGTACATTTTGCGGTGCCGCCGCTCAACTGAGCTGAGTTAAGAGTCTCCTTTACTTCCTCTTAAGACGTTGACCAAGAAATCCACTGCTCTCTGGTTGTAGATCGAAGGGATTGTTTTCGGTAGTTTGCCTGTTTCTTTGTAGTCGTCTTCCTGCTTCTTATTTCGAAAGTTGTAGGCCGAATAATCGGTATTGTTCTTGACATCGTTGTCACGAATAGCTTCCCATATCTTATTCTGTCGAGCCGCCGGGTACGCCGCCTGTACGGCCTGCGCCAGCTCTGTCGCCGAGAGCGGGTATTCCCTGATCAGATTCTCGCGCACGCGTTTGACGACCTCGACTTTGTCCACAGGTACGACATCTCCGACGAGCTTCAGGGTTGGTGCACCGTGCGTCTCCTTGAATTCCCCTTCTTTGACAAATCGTATCTTTTTAGCCAGGTCATCATCCACGACAAGGATTTGAGCATCTCCCTTTTCGATAAGTGAACGCTCCGTGTCCAAGATTGCGGCGTTACTAGGTCCAGCTGAGCCGATTTTCTGAACGAGATCCAGCCATTGCTGATTGTTCTGTTGAATTCGTGCATTGATAATACTCTCGAACTCTGCATACAGAATCTTCTGAGTGCGTCCCCCATACCGGTAGTACACTTCGCCGTTCTTGATCACCTGTTTTTTGCCCTCGTCCTTTCTTGCAATGACTGGTTTCTCCCGAGCCTCATAGATGCGGAAGACACCAAAGGAGGCGTTGTTCACCTCGAAGGCGGCCTGCTCCCATTCGATCGATGGGGAGAATATGTCGAGCAAGAACCCGCTCACCTTCTCAGGGTCAATCTTCTCAAATTGGCTTAGCGCCGACTCGGAAAGGCCCACGGGCACACGGGGCGTGTCGGTCACCCCAAAAACCAAGTAGCCGCCACGGTTGTTCGAGAATGCAGCAAAATCACGAAAGTACTCCGCTAACCCGCTAAGATTGAACTGTTCCTTAAATTCGAGCTCCTGGCCCTCGCGATGGTAGAGTCGTCCGTCCGGCTTGGTTCGGAGAACTTCCTGTTGTGAAGTGAGCAATCGTCGCAATGAGTGGGCCGCCTGATCGGGAGAATAACGGTCGGGGGAAACGGTCAATGCGACTCCGAGGCGCTTGGCCCGGGCTGCGTTGTCAGGTTGGTCGTGGGCCATGGGTCGGATCAGCTGGGGAGTGCCTGCGGCGAGCGCCTGGGCGATGGTTCCTATGCCGCCGTGATGAACGATTGCGGCGGAGCGAGGCAGGACGGCGGCGAACGGCACATAGGGGAATGAGACCACGCCGGGGGGGAGATGCGCGGGGAGGTGTTCGCGATACTGGGTGAGAAGGATGGCCCGTCGGCCCAATCGAGTTGCTGCCTCGATTGAAGTGCGAAAGAAATCCCCTGCGCGCTTCATTGCTGTACCCGGAGTAAACACAATCGGCGGCTCTCCCGCGTCTAGGAACTGGAGTAGATCCGGGTCGAGGGGGCCGGGACGACTCTCCGAAAGGATGAAGCCAGTGAGCTCCGTGGTTGCTGGCCAGTCTACTTGCGGAGGGGAAAACCATTCCGGAAAGAGACCGAGCGTCTTCTGGGGAGAGTGGATCCAAGACTCGAATATCCTGTGAATAGGTGGAAGGCCGAGCTCGCGTCGGAACTTGTTTAAGGGGTCGGCGAACTCTCGGTCGAGAACGAGGTAGTCGAAGAGGAGATAGACGAGAGGCCGAAGGGCGGGGGGGATCCATGGGGGAATGAGGGGGGCATCGTGAGCGCTGCGGAAGGCGATGGGCTGAAGATGGATCGTGACCAAAGGGACGCGATGCGTCTCATGGGCGAGGCGTGCTCCGAACGCCTGTCCCTGGGCGACGATAACCGTATCGGTTCGGATGTTGTCGGAGATGATTTCATATACGGGGCGGACGGCTGGGATCACGACGCGTTTGGCGAACACGCGAAAGCCACGCTTGGGATCCCAGAGATCCGGGTCGTCTACAACCTGCCTGTATTCCTCGGGAGTTCCCAGTCCGACGAAGTGGAGGCCCGCACGTATTGCGCGGTCCTCGAAATAAGCGCTTGTGACGAGCGTAACGCGATGCCCGCGCTTAAGGAGTTCGCGTCCAAGTGTTAAGAAGGGATTGACGTCGCCGGCACTTCCGATCGTGACGAGCAGGATATCTCGCGGATGCATAGGCAGTGGCGAGGGTCCTCCGGCTACAGCTTGGGATACGCCCAACCTGCCCAAGCAGGGCCGTTGAGCGGCGGCCACCCCGCCTTTCATTTACTAGGGTCGAGATAACCCGATAAGACAGTTGGGCCTCGTCATCAAGAACACCGAATCCATACCATGGAAAAAAACCCGCTCGTCCGGACGAGTTTTTCTGCAAAGGAGCTTTACATAGTTAGAGCTTGCGGCGAGCCAGCATCCACGAGTTCCGGGTGACGAACGGCCAAGGACCCAGAAGGGTGACGTGGTCTGGGTCCCGGCCGATCATCTCCAAAGAGCTTTACTTCCACTCCCAGAGCTCGGACTTGCTATTGCCTTCGGCGTCGACCTCGTACTCGAAGACCGCCGCCACGCGATTCAGCCGTCGCCAGGCCTCCGAGGAGGTCTGGTAGTAGATGGCGCCCCGATAGGTCACTCCACCGTTTTCCTTGATGGTGCCCATGCCCTGGCCTATCCAGGTTGCCATTTCTCCTCCCTTACCCATGAGGATGCCGTTGCCTTCTCCATAAAGGGTGCCATCGGGTCGAACGGCGGACGAGTAGGTTCCGGTTTCCTTGGCCTCCACACCCAACAACTTCCCCGCAGATTCGAACGACGTCTCCATCTTGGGCGCGCCCCCAGGATTTGGGAGCACTCTCCGTGCGGTCACTTTCCCTTTGCCTTCACCAATCTTTTCGCCCAGCATTGGAATACCTCCTTCTTTGGTTCTCGCTAGATATACCGAAACTTGGATGGCGCGCAATCACAAGATGTGGTATCACATCCGCTTCAACCGGAACGCAACCATCTCTTGGCCGTTGCGAACTAACAAGACGTCGCCGACCAGCACCGGGTGGTTCCAGGTCTTGCCCTCGATCGCGGGGAACCGCGCGAGCTCCGTGAACTGGTCGGGTGCCGCCGCGACCAGCGCGAGCTCGCCCTCCTCCGACAGCACCAGCAGCAGGTCCTGGTCGGGCAAGAGGACGAGCTGGCCGTGGCCGTAGCGTCCGCCCTTCCACTTGCGCGTGCCGTCCTCGAGGTCGATGCACGCGAGGATACCGCCGTCGAAGCCGAAGGCGTGGCCTTCGTGAACGACGAGATCGTTGAAGTAGGGCTTCAGCCCGATCGAAGTCCAGCGCTCTTCGGCGGTCCATCCGTCGGGTCCGTGCGCAACCGCGATGCGGCGCACGCCCATCCCGTCGCCGGCACCCATTCCGGAGCCGGTGCCGATCAAAACGTCGCCGTCCGCAGTCACGGCCGGCTGGACGATGCCGTCGCCCCCCCACCTGTGCTCCCAGAGGAGCGTGCCGTCGGCTGGCGCGACGCCGATCACGCCGGTTCCGTTCAGCAGCAGGATATGCCTGACTCCGTCGAGAGTCGCGAGTTGTGGCGAGCTGTAGCCTCCGCTGCCGGTCGGGTTGATCCAGCGCAGCTCGCCGGTGGCGAGGTCGTAGGCAACGAGCTTGCCGGCGGCTGCAATGACGACGACGTCGTCAACGACCAACGGCGAGCTCGCGAAACCCCAGTACGGGACCTTGGTGTCCGCGTCGGACGCCACGTCGCGTGACCACACGACTCTACCGTCACGGGCGTCGAGCACGTTCAGGATTCCGGTCGCACCGAACGTATAGGCGCGACCCTCGCTCAGGGTAGGCGTGGCGCGCGGACCCGCGCCGCCATTCGACTCCCAGAAGCGGACCGCGTCGGCGTGGCTCCACACCGGCTCGCCGGTGGTCACGTTGTAGGCGGCGACCACTTCGTCGTCACCGCGCTGTTCTTGGG
>JBOGJF010000628.1:0-8751 GCA_050747785.1 Vicinamibacteria bacterium | reverse complement strand
GGGTAGGAGGGACGATTGAGCGTGATCTTGACCGAGAAAGGGATGGTATGGGGCGCCGCCTCCCCGGACGCGAGACGCCGGATAAGACCGTCGGATGTGTACAGGAGGCCGCCTTCCGACATCCACTGCGCGCGAAACGGGAAGACGTCCTCGGTCGATGTTCTTCTCACGAACTCCCCTCCGCGAGCCTGGACGACGACGAGGTCGCTCGCGATGCCTTCGGAAAAGCGCCAGCCGGAGAGGTCGTAGACACGTTCCACGAGGAGCTGCAGAACGATCTGTCGACCATCGGGGCTCCAGGAGGGGCTGGCCGCCCTGCCTTCGAAGGACGCAATCTTCGATTGGGACTCTTGGCCGCCTCGCGCCCCGATTCTCCAGAGCTCGGTCGTCCCTCGCACGCCTCGGTCGGATAGGAACGCGATTCCGCTCCCATCGGGCGACCAGGTTGGCATGTAGTCGTCCTCCTCGTCGGAGGTCAGTTGCGCGACCTCGCCACTCGCGACGTTCAGAATCCAGATGTCATAGTTGCCGGAACGGTCCGAGGAAAACGCGACGCTCGTACCGTCTGGAGACCAAACCGGCTCGCGATCATCGAAGGGTCCCCTGGTAAGAGGCTCGAGCCCGTTCCCATCGCTACCGATCGCCCATAGGTCCCAACTCCCCGAGCGATAGGACTGGAAGACGACACGGCGCCCGTCGGGTGAGTAGTCGGGAAGTCGGTCATCTCCAAGCCCATCGGTAAGAGCCCGGCCCTCTCCTCCTTCAACGGGGAGAGACCAGAGGGTCCCTTGCAGATCGAGCACCAGATTCGAACCATCCGGAGACAGGGCGACGGCGAAGTTGGTTCCTTCCTCGAAAGTCACTTCGAAGGGATGCGCGCCTTCTTGAATCCCGAGCGACAGGCAAACGACTGCCCCTAGGGTTACTGCAAGCGCGGTCTTCGTTCGGCGATCCAAACGGGCCATGTCCGATCGGGCTCGTACACGATGAAGCTTCCGTGTCACGTGGCTCCCCGTTCTCGAATCGTTCATGAGATTCAAAGGCAAGGCTCAAGCTATATCAGCCGGCGATGCGGCTCAACAAGTCGTTATTCCGAGTTCGCGCGAACGGCGGCTCCTCCGCCACGCCTCTCGGAGGCGGCCACCGACGCATTTGACCCCGAAGCCCAAAAAAGGCAGACTAGGTGTCCCCAACGACAGTAAATAACCTCCCCAGCCATACCGCCGCCTGCGGACCAGGCACGTTCCGCGGCGAGCAAGGATTCCTGCTCATGATGGATATCGGCTTCGAGGGCTACGCCGAGAAAAGGAAATCGCCTCGACAAGCACCTCCCAATACCTTGCTCCTCACCCTCCACGACCACCGGCAGCTACCTTCTTACGGCGTCATCAACAACATCACGGAATGGGGAGCCAGCATAGCCAACGACTACCCCCTAGAGACCGGGAGCAATGTCCGGGTGAGGATCGGATTCGACGAGCCAAGCGGTGCCTTCGAAACCGAGGCCCGCGTGGTGTGGAGTCGACCGGGTTTCGAGGTACCGGGGGCGGTCGTGCTGGGTCCCGTCCATGGCCTGGAGTTCACCAGTGTCTCCAAGAAGCAGCGTCGAGAGCTCCTGGAATTGTTGGAAGAGGTCGACCGTACGGGAACCGAAGGCTCACGCCACGGTTGGCAGAGCGTCGCACTCCTCGCCATCTCATGCCTCTTGCTGGTAGCGATCGGAGCCGCGGCGATGGCCTTCTACGACATCCGGACCCTCAACGAGCGAGTAGAAACCGCCTTGACTAATGTCGAGCGCCGGACGCGCCAAATCGATTCGGGACTCCGATTCGATTCACAACGTCAGACCCTCGTCCTTGCGATTCGCGACGAGATCATGCAAACCAACTACCGTATCGGACTGAGCGAAGCCTACGAGTACGCGCAGTTCATTCTCTTGGCCTCCGAGAAGTACCCTTCCGTCGATCCGTTCTTGTTTCTCGCGATCGGCATCGTGGAAAGCGGCTACGACGCGCGAGCGACCAGCCACGCCAGCGCCGCCGGACTCTACCAGATCCAACCCAGCACCGGGCGCATGTTGGCACGAACCCTCGACTGGGAATATTCCGACGAGATGCTCTATGACCCGGAGAAGAACACCGAGCTCGCAGCGCTCTACCTGGACATCCTGTTGTCGACGCACAACGAGGTGGAATGGGTGCTGGCGGAGTACAACGGCGGGCCTCGCAACGCCCACTACTTCCGGGCGAGGAGCAACCAACTTGCCGAGGAAACCCGGAGCTACGTGCCCAAGGTCATGGCGATCTATGAACGACTTCGCAAACGCTTCGATGCCGAGGTGAACCGCGCCGTGTTGGCCAACCTACCGGAGAGCGCGGGTGATGAGACGCGTCGTCACGGCAACTTGACGATGTCGAGTATGGCGACGGGTGGCGCGAGGGACTGAGAGGCGTCTGGCCAAGTAGTTCATGCGATACCGCCGATTGACGCCCAAAGCGCCCGCCTAAGTCCTGGGCGGTCACTCAACGTATTCTGACGACATCGAGGATAGCGACGGGCGGGTCGAGGAATTGATCCTTCGCGGCGTGCTGATGGATCGCTCTCACCACATCCATCCCTCGGATCACTTTCCCAAACGCGGCGAAGCCCTGACCGTCGGGATTCCGTCGGCCGCCGAAATCGAGCTCCGGTTGATCTCCGACGCAGATGAAGAACTCGGAGCTGGCCGTGCCGGGCTCGAGCCGTGCCATCGAGATGACGCCGTCCGTGTGGACAATACCCGTTTCGCGCGTCGTCTCGTGAGGGATGGGAGGCAGGCGGCTCTCGTGATCGTCCTGGCCCAACCCTCCCTGAACGACGTCGATCTTGACGTCGTTGTCCGGTTGGTTGCCGAGACGTACGACGCGGTAGAACGTCGCGCCTCGAAATCGCCGCTCCTCGACGTACTTCAAGAAGTTTGCCACCGTGACCGGCGCGCGATCTTCATAGAGCTCGACTTCGATGTCACCGAAAGCGGTCTTGATCGCGACTCGCGGGATCTCTTGGATGGCCAGGGATAAACTAGCGTGGCTCTCGAGGCCTGCCAAGACAAGAGCCCCCAGCCAAACAGCCCTGAGGAACCGTCCGCCCAGGATTTCTCTTCCCATTCGATGAGATTTACCCTCACTTCGCTGCCGCCGCAAGTCGGGTTTGACTCTCGGCACCATCTGCACTGTAATCTCCCATCTGGGCGCCGGCGTTTCATAGATTTCAGCAGTTTTCATGGAGCGAACCTCATGAATATCAACGAGCGAAACACTCTTTTCCGCAAAGCGCTCGCCACCTATCGAAAAGGCGACACCCGCACGGCCGCGAAGGTCTTCCGAAGCCTCATCGAAGACGGCAGCAACGACCCCCAACACCTCTCCTACCATGGCCACTCCGTGGCCTTCACCGAAGGTAAGCTCGAAGAGGGAACCGCGCTGTGCGCACGTGCGCTTCGCATCGCGCCGTACGATCCGGAGATGTATTTGAACCTGGCGCGCGTGCATTCTAGAGCGCGTAAGAGGAGCTTGGCGATCGACGTGCTGCGCAAGGGACTGCACATCGACGAGGACAACCGAGCACTCCAGCGCGAGCTGCAGCGCATCAACCCGCGAGCGACGCCCGCCCTGGATTTCCTGTCTCGGAACCATCCGGTCAACCGATACATCGGGTTGACCAGGAGTCGGCTTACCAGGCTCTTCGGTCGGGAGAAGGTCTCGTACTTGATGTGCTAGTGCGGTTCGCGCCGGCTTTCAAGAAACTCACGAAAGCCGCTGGCAGATAACCAGTGTGCGGTCGTCGCTCGGCTCACCGGGGGCGAAGCGACCGAGCTCAGCCGCCGCTCCCGCTGGGACCTCCTGAGCCGGCTGGTCTTTCAATCTCCCGACCAGCTCCGCCAAACGCATCTCCCCGAACGGCTCCCCGGACGGATTCTCCGCCTCCGTGACGCCGTCGCTGTAGAGAGTCAGCACGTCACCCGCCTCGAGCGTGACCGAGGACTCGTCATACCTAGCCGCGGGTAAGATCCCGACCACCATCCCCGTCGCACCGAGGAGATCGATGGCACCCGAAGCACGCCGGATAATTGGAGGATTGTGCCCGCCATTAGCGTAGACGAGCGTTCCGGTCTCGTAGCACAGAACGGCGTAGAACACCGTGGCGAATCGACCGGGGTGCGCCGAGTCGAGGAGCTGCTTGTTTGCCGTTTCCAGGAGCTCCGCGGGCGAGAGACCCTGTCTACTCAGCGCGCGAAAGGTCGCTTGAAAAGTCGACCGGAGCAGTCCGGCCGCAATCCCCTTGCCGGCCACGTCGCCCACCAGAAGCCCAACTTTGTTCGAGCCCGGTTGACCGAGGAAATCGTAGAAGTCCCCACTCAAGATCCGCGAGGGCTGATAGTGGACCCCGAATTGGAACGAGTCGGTGGAAGGAACGCGTCGGGGTAGAAGGGACTGGTCTATCTCCCGCGCGACGCGCAGGTCGTCTTCCAGCGTCCTCAGGTCGTTCTCCCCCATGCACGCCAAACAAAGAGTCGCGGTGGGGCTCCCGAGAAGCACGCTGTGCTCGACCGTGCCGTCACAAGCGGCGCATGGAATCTCACCGTTCGCCTCGAGGCGCCGAAGAGCCTGCTGCAAGTTGTCCAGTTGGGTCGTGGAACGGTGCTCCACCAAAGACGCCTCGGATAACCACTCCAGAAGGCTATCCCTCCGCTCTCTCAAGAGACTGTGGAAAAAATCGATGTCGGTTGCGTCCATTTTCTATCCTCGCTGTCCCCCCCGCGCATCGCGGCGGTCGATGTCGATGTCCTCGATACGAAATAGAGCTCGTTTGATGGCCAGCCCTCCCGTGTAATCACCGATGGATCCGTCGGCGGCAATGACGCGATGACATGGAACGACGATGGCGATTGGGTTCTTGCTCAGCGCCCCACCCACGGCGCGTCGAGCCTCCGGTTGACCGATCCTGCGCGCGATGTCGCTGTAGCTCATGCACTGGCCGAAGGGGATGCGCGACGTCGCGGACAACACCTTGCGCTGGAACGGCGTTACCAGGCGAAAATCAAGGGGCAGCTCGAAGCGCTTGCGGCGGCCCGCTAGGTACTCACTGAGCTCGTTTCGCTCCTCGCGGAGCCGGCCCTCTTCGCGCTCCGGCAGGAGCCCGCGATTGAAGAGCTGGCTGGCGAACTTCTCGTCGCTGGTCCGAAAGCTGACCCGGCAGAGGCCGCGTGCGGTCGCTGCAATGTAAACCGGGCCGAACGGCCCTTCCACGTGTCCATAGAGGGCATGCCGCTCCCTGAACTCTTTCTCCAGCTTCCGGTGCGCGGTCGAAAAACCTTTCTCCGATTCCTGCCGATGAGCTCGAAACACCCCATCCAGCCGCCGATCTCGCTCGCCGTCCAGGCGGCACGCCTCGCATTCGAGGCCATGCTGCCTCGCTTGCTCCTGGCGCTCGTCGCTCGCGTCTCCGACGAGACTCGCAAGCTGTACGTCATCGAATGTCAGACAATCCATGATGTCCCCCAACCTACTCCCGGCTCGCGCCCAGACCTCGCCTTATCTTCGTCATCGCCTGATAGACGTGGGACCGTGCGCTCTGTTCGGAGCAATTCAAAGTGGCCGCGATCTCGCGATAGGAGAGCTCCTGGTACTTGCGCTGCAGCAACGCGATCCTTTGACGGACGGGAAGGGCGCGCACGATGTCCCCTAGACGACCCGCCAACCGTCGCGTCTCGACCAAATTCTCGAGATCGCCGTTGCTCTCGGCGAGATGGAGCGCTTTATCCAGAGGCAGGGCGCGACGCACCTTCTTGGCGCGAGCCAGATTCATGGCCGAACGAGACGCGATGCGATAGAGCCACGCTCGATGGTTAGCCTGGGCCGGCAGACGCGGAAACGCCCGAAAAGCGCGGAAGAAAGTATCCTGGAGCACATCGGCGGCGTCTTCCCGGTCGCCGGTCATGCGGTACGTAAACCGGTAGATCTCATTCTCGTGCTTCCGCATGAGCTCCTCGAATCGCAACGGCAAGAACTTCTCCCTCCTCCCCTTACTGGCTATAACACGCGAGGAGGCGGCTTGTGAAAGCGCCTGGACCGATTTCGTGTCGGGTTGCGCTCGCCCGGGAGATGAGTGTAAGTCTTTCCCCGATGGCATCCTACCGAGACCAGCGTCCGCTCCTCGCTGTGGCTTTGGCGCTTCTCGGTTCCCCGGCTACGCCAGGCTATGCACAAGAGTCGGGACCGCGGATCGAGCTCTATACCATGGGGCCGGGAGACTACCTCTTCTCCAAGTTCGGGCACGCCGCGCTCTGCGTCGTCGGTCCTGGCGAAGGCGTAGGTCGCTGCTTCAACTACGGGACCACCGATTTTTCGACGCCCGGTCCGTTGGCCTGGGCGGTGCTGAGAGGCAGGGCCGAGTTCTGGGTCTCGGTCGCGCCTATCGACCAGATGCTGGCTTTTTACCGGGCCGAGGATCGAACCACCTATCGTCAGGTGCTACCGCTCGTACCCGAGCAGGTGGCGCAGATGGTGCGAGCGCTGGCAACGAGTGCCCTTCCCGAGAACCGGCGGTACCTCTACGACCACTTTCTCGACAATTGCTCGACGCGTCCACGGGATCACATCGACGCCGCGACCGGCGGTGCCCTGCGGTCCGATCCCGACAGTTCTCCTGACCGCTTCTTCACGTATCGCACGCTGATCCGCGAGACCCTGGCAGACGATCCTTTTTACTTTCTCCTGGCGGAAGCGTTTCTGGGGCGCCCGATGGAACGGGAACGCTCCGAATTCGAGGCGATGTTCCTTCCGTACATCTTAAGAGATGCCGTAGCGACCGATTTACACGTCACCCCCGAAGTCGTCTATGCGAGGCGAGCGGCACCATCGGGTCCCGCTCTCATCGTCAGGTACCGTGTGGCGCTCGCGCTGGGAATCGGTCTGGTGGGTGCCCTGATTATCCTGATGGCTTCCCGTCGAATTTCGTCCGTCGGCCGACGGCTGTTTGCATCGGGATTCGGCGTGTTGGGGTCTGCGCTTTGGGCAGTCGCCATGCTCTCGCCGGTCTCCGAGCTCCGCTTCAACGAGATCCTGCTTGTTTTTCTGCCGACCGATTTCTTGCTGCTCCTCGGGTCGGAGCGCGTAACCCGTTACTATTCTGGCATTCGTGTGGCCGAGCTTCTGCTGCTCTGCTTTCTGCGTTGGCTCGGAGTCCTGATCCAGCCACTCGTTACGTTTCTGTCCCTCGCGCTACCCGTTCTCACCGGCACATGGGCGCGCGCGCTGGCCGCCCGGCCTTTGCCTCGGTAGAATGGCGGCAAATGCGGGCAAGAGGCGTCGGTATCGTTCTGTCCGTCTTCTCCTTCGTTGCGCTCCATCGTCCTCCCGTTTACCCGCAGTCGATGGATCGAACCCCTGCCAACAGACTGAGCCACGAATCCAGTCCCTACTTGCTCCTCCACGCCGACAACCCGGTCGACTGGTACCCATGGGGAGACGAAGCGATCGAACGGGCGCAACGAGAAGACAAACCCATCTTTCTCTCCATCGGCTACTCCACCTGCTACTGGTGTCACGTCATGGAGCGAGAGGTCTTCTCCGATCCGAAGATCGCCGAGCTCATGAACCAGTGGTTCGTCAATATCAAGGTGGATCGGGAGGAACGGCCGGATCTGGACGACATCTACATGGTCGCGACGCAGCTGATGACCCGGACTTCGGGTGGCTGGCCAAACTCGATTTTCCTCACGCCAGGGCTCGAGCCGTTTTTTGCCGGGACTTACTTCCCACCCGAAGATCGAGGCTTTCTTCGGGGTTTTCCGACGGTGATGTCCGGCGTGCGCGAGGCGTGGGAGACCGGGCGCCCGGAAATCGAAGCGACCGCGGAGCGGATTTCGACCGCGATACGGACCATCGTTGCCAAGCGCCGTCAGCCCGGCGAGCTTCCTTCGACCGCAGTAGTAGACCGGGCGATCAGCCATCTCAAGGGACGTTTCGACGAAGCCAACGGGGGCTTCAGCGACGCCCCCAAGTTTCCGTCGCCCGCCGATCTCTTCTTGCTCTGGGATCGCGCCGTGGCTTCGGGCAACGCGGAGGCCAGACGGATGGTCCTCGAGACTCTCCACAAGATGGGACGGGGCGCCATCTACGATCAGCTCGCCGGGGGCTTCCATCGCTACACGCTCGATGCCGAGTGGCGCGTGCCCCACTTCGAGAAGATGCTCTACGACAACGCTCTCCTCGCGGAGCTCCTTTCCGTCACCGCCCAAGCGACGGACGATCCGGAGCTCGAGCGCATCGCGCACGGCACGCTCGATTTCGTGTTGCGTGAAATGCAGCTCCCCGACGGAGGCTTCGAGTCCGCTATCGATGCCGAGACAGATGGCGAGGAAGGCGCCTACTACTTATGGACGCGTGACGAGTTGCGTAGCGTCCTCGGCGAGGAGGGTTACGATCTGCTCGCCCCGATCCTGGGTTTCGACGGCCCCCCCAATTTCGAAGGGGAACGGTACACGCTCTACCTCACCGACTCGCTCACCGAGCACGCGAGGCAGCGGGGATGGACCAGGAGGGACTTGCTCATCAAGATGGACTCACAGCTCGAACGGCTTCGACAGGCACGGTCCTCGCGAGAGCTCCCGCTTGTCGACGACAAGGTGCTGACCGACTGGAACGGAATGATGATCGCCACCCTGGCACGGGCTGGACTCGCGCTCGGCGAGCCGCGCTACCTGCAAGC
>JBOGJF010000627.1:0-4816 GCA_050747785.1 Vicinamibacteria bacterium | reverse complement strand
CGGTATCCATGCCGGAGCTCACGATGGGAATGTTGAGCCGGATACGCCGACTGAAACCGGTGGTGGTATCGACGTCGGATGGCAGGACGTCGGATTTCTGAGGAACGAGCAGAACGTCTTCGAACGTGAGAGCGACTGGAATGTGGGGCTCGGTCACCGCGCACCCCCTCGGCGGCGAGCTACGCGCCGCAACACTTCTTGTACTTCTTTCCGCTTCCGCACGGACAGGGTTGGTTCCTTCCCACCTTCGCGGTATCTCGCTTGATGGTCTTCACCGCTGCGTTGGCTCCGCCCTGAGACTCTCGTCTCGCAAAGGCGGAGGGCGAGGCGCCGGGATCATTGAAAGAAAGTCGGCTCGGCCGCGGCCGCGGTACGCTCTCACCCACGGTTTCCCGGACCGGCTGAAGGAGGAACAAATACCTAACTATCTCCTCTTCGATCCGCTGCCACATCGCCTCGAACATCTGAAAGCTTTCTTTCTTGTATTCGATGAGTGGATCACGTTGCCCGTATCCCCGGAGCCCAATGC
This sequence comes from Vicinamibacteria bacterium, assembly GCA_050747785.1. Taxonomy (GTDB): domain Bacteria; phylum Acidobacteriota; class Vicinamibacteria; order Marinacidobacterales; family DATDRI01; genus CBDANW01. Next base: position 4,287 of record JBOGJF010000627.1, on the reverse strand, counting down.
CCTCCTTCAGGTGGTCCATCGCGTAGAGATGGTCCTTCCACTGTGAGTCTACGATTTGCAGCATCACGATGCGCTCGTGCGTGCGCATGAGCTCGGGTCCAATGAGCGTTTCCTTGTCTTGATACTTCTCCTGAATCTGTTTCCACAGGGTCTCGCGGATCTCATCGCGATTGAGACCACCCCAGTCGAGCGATCCCAACTGAGAGCTCTCCAGACCGTACTGCCGACCCAACTCGCGCTGGAGTCCCTCGGCGTCCCATTCGCTGGGATCGGCCTCTTCCGAGAGGAAGCGGTCGAGGTTGTCCTTGAGGATTTCCCCCGATAGCTCGAGAACGTACTCCCGTTCGTCCTTGCCTTCCAGAATCTCACGTCGCAGGCGATAGACGGCGACCCGCTGGGCGTTCATGACGTCGTCGTACTCGAGTAGGTGCTTGCGTATCGAAAAGTTCTGTCCCTCGACCTGCTTCTGAGCGCGCTCGATGGCGCGCGTGACCATCCCATGCTCGATGGGCACACCTTCTTCCATACCCAGGCGCTGCATCAGTCCGCTGATGCGATCGCTCCCGAAAATCCTCATCAGATCGTCTTCCAGCGACAGGTAGAAACGTGAGCTCCCCGGGTCGCCTTGACGGCCGGCGCGGCCTCGGAGCTGGTTGTCGATGCGGCGGGCCTCATGTCGCTCGGTCGCGAGAATGTGGAGTCCTCCCAAACCTACGACCTTCTCGTGCTCTTGCACGACTTGCTTGCGAGCACCCTCGTATTCCCGCTTCCAGTCTTCTTCCGGGAGCTCGCGGAAATCGATCTCCCGGTCTTTGAGCGCCGCGCGCGTCAGGTACTCCGGGTTGCCCCCCAAGAGGATATCGGTACCGCGGCCCGCCATGTTCGTCGCGATCGTCACCGCCCCGACTCGGCCCGCCTGCGCGACGATCTCGGCTTCCATCTCGTGGTACTTCGCGTTCAGAACGACGTGCTTCACGCCCGAACGCTTGAGGAGCTGAGAGAGCTTTTCGCTCTTTCCGATGGACGTGGTGCCCACCAGAACGGGGCGACCCATTTTATTGAGATCCTGGATCTCCTCGACCACCGCATTGAGCTTCTCACGCTCGGTTCGGTAGACGAGATCGGGATATTCCGTGCGAATCAACTCGCGATTGGTGGGCACGACCACGACTTCCAAATCGTAAATTTTCTCGAACTCCGGCGCCTCGGTCTCGGCCGTGCCGGTCATCCCCGCCAATTTTCCATACATCCGGAAATAGTTCTGGAAGGTGATGGTGGCAAGCGTCTGGTTCTCTCTCTCGATCTTGACGTGTTCCTTGGCCTCGATAGCCTGATGGAGACCGTCCGACCAACGGCGACCGGGCATCAATCGACCGGTGAACTCGTCGACGATGACGACCTGGCCGTCTTTCACCATGTAATCCACATCGCGCTTGAAGAGCGCGTGAGCGCGGAGACCCTGATAAACGTGGTGGAGAATATGCATCTGAGCAGGGTCGTAGAGATTATCCACCGCGAGTAACGTCTCGCAATGCGGCACGCCGTCCTCGGTGAGAGTCACGGTTCGAGTCTTCTCGTCGATGGTGTAGTCCAGATCCCGCCGCAGCTTGGGGATGATGCGATCGATCTGGTAGTAGAGATCCGTCGATTCTTCCGCGGGACCGCTGATGATGAGCGGCGTGCGGGCCTCGTCGATGAGGATCGAGTCGACCTCGTCCACTATGCCGTAATGGAAGAGCTTCTCGACCTCCTTTCCATCCCTGTTCTTGACGGTCTTGGGAAAGATCCTGTGCACGAAGAGCGAGGGGTCGAACTTCATGTTGTCGCGCAGGTAGTCGAACCCGAACTCGTTGTTGGTCCCGTAGGTGACGTCGGCGCGGTACGCGCGCTGACGTTCGGTGTCGTTGAGCTCATGCTGGATGGTGCCGACCGTCAGTCCCAAGAACTGGTAGAGCCTGCCCATCCATTCGGCGTCACGGCGGGCCAGGTAGTCGTTGACGGTCACCACGTGGACACCCTTGCCAGTGAGCGAATTCAAATAGACAGGCAGCGTGGCGACCAGGGTCTTGCCCTCGCCGGTCTTCATCTCGGCGATCTTGCCCTGATGGAGCACCATCCCGCCGATTAGCTGGACGTCGAAGTGGCGCATCTCGAGCACTCGCCGACTCGCTTCTCGACAGACGGCGAAGGCCTCGGGTAAGAGCTCGTCGAGTGGCTGACCCTGCTGCAACCGTCCACGGAATTCGGCTGTCTTCGCGTGGAGCTGGGAATCGGAGAGCCCTTGCATCTCGGGCTCACGGGCGTTGATGAGGGTAACGAGCGGCATGAGCTTCTTGAGCTCGCGCTCGTTCTTGCTGCCGATGATCTTGGTGAGGACGGTGTTAAACATCGGATGAAGAACTAATTACGACGACCAGCCCGCTTGATAAACAGCCAGTCTAGCAAATGCCCCGACGCTAATCAATTGAAAGTGCTCGGTTAAGCCCGGTCTTAGACCGATAGACGGAAGGAACCCCTGCGGGCGGGTTACGGAAGCCGAAGGTTCTTGATGACCTCGAACCAGGTCTCGGCGATGAGCTGGTAGCCGTTATCGTTGGGATGAAGGCCGTCGGGTCCGATGAGCGTCAAATCGCCGCCGAACGCTCGCTCGTGTCCCGCGATGGGTACCTGCTGCGCGTTGGCTTCTTGACGGATGACGTCGTTGAGGCGCGGCACATTCTCGGGTGCCAGTGCCCGGAAACCCTCCGGGTTCATTGGCGGATACGTACCGACGACGACCTGAGCACCCTCGCTCTTGATCGTATGCATCATTTCCGCCAGATTCTCGCGCACCGAGGTGAAAGGAACCTTTTCCGTTGTGTTCACGTCGACCACGCCCAGCCAGAGCAAGACTAGATCCGGATGGTGGATGCGCAACTCGCCCGGGAGTCTCTCGAGTCCACCGCCGGTCTTCTCGGCTCCTACCCCGGAATTGATGAGCTCGAATCTGTCGTCCAATGCGCCCTTCAGGAGGCGCTCCAGTTTCGGCTCATAACCCTCGACAAAAGACAGCGTCGCGAATCGAGGAGCGTCGCGATGGGTCGTGCCGAACGTGAAACTGTCACCGAAGCAAAGGACACGTACGGTCGCTTGCACCTGCGCCAGCGAGGCGCGCGCGTCGTGGACGCTCAGGGAAGCGGCGTCGAGCGGGCGTTCGCGCTCCGCGGACGGAGCCACGGGCGTCGTCGTGTCGCATCCCAGTAACACCAACACCACGAGCAACAGGCTGGGTCTGAGGAAGTTTCGGAAAAACAAGGAAGTCATTCTGGAATGGCGCCCACGGGCTTGGCAAGCTTGAACCGTCGCCCGGGGAATCGTCTGCGCCAGCGAGGCGCATGCCTTCACACAGGTATAGCCGACAGCCTATGGCCCACCGGCGGAAGCCGTTTGGCGGGCACCGGCAACCTGGAAGCTCTTGTTGTACTCGAGAATGTAATTGAGCGGGTGCGTCGGCCGATCGGAGACCCAGACCTCATAGTGAAGATGCGGCCCGTTGCTTCTTCCCGTGTTGCCGACGTAGCCGACTACATCGCCTCGCTTGACCCTTGTCCCAGCCCGGACGTTGAATTCGGACAAATGCGCGTAGCGGGTCATCATGCCAAACTTGTGGTCCATCACGATGACGTTGCCATAGCTCCCACGCTTCGAGGCGTAGAGCACGACGCCGTCGGCGGGAGCCACGACCGGCCGTCCGATCGGCGTCGAAACGTCGATGCCGAAATGGAATTCACGCTCCCCGGTGAAGGGATCGTTGCGCTGACCGTAGGACGACGACAGATAACCACGCACCGGCCAAATGGAAGGGGTCGACGCCAGCATGAGCGAGTGCTCCTGGTAGAAACGCTCGAGCACCTGGCCCTTCTCTTCCAGCGCGGTCAGGTCCCCAGCCATCTGGTGGAGGCTGTCCCGGACCTCGTCGTAGGCGCTCGGCAGCGAGGTGGGATCTTCGTCTCGGAACCCTCCCATCCCGCCATCCGCTTCGGCAGGGTGCCCGGCGTCCAGCCCCGCCATCACGGAGAGCTTCTTGACGAACTCCTGGAGTGAAGTCACGCGGTTGTTGAGATGCTCGACGGACACCTCGTAGTCCAGGTTCTGGCGCTGGAGCTCCGCATTGACCATCCGAAGGCGCCGCAGCTCCCGCATCTCACCGTAGAATCGCCAGTAGTGAAAAGACAACACGCCGGCGACCAGAACCACCAATCCGAGGAACGATGCAGCGAGAACGGCGGTACGTTTAGAGATGTGGAT
>JBOGJF010000626.1:0-7336 GCA_050747785.1 Vicinamibacteria bacterium | reverse complement strand
GACCCAGGCGGGCCTGCGCGCCACCGGCTAGAAGCTGCGCGGCGAAGGTCAGATAGCCGCGCGCGTCGCCGGTATATTCAGCGAGGATGGTCTCCACGCGTTGGATGATCTCGACCGTCTCGGCGTAGCCACTTCTCTCGAAAGCAAGGATCGCGGCGAGGAGCTCCATGTGGGCCTGGGTCTGGACCTCGTCCATTTCTTTGGCCAGCTCGAGACCTTCGCGCAGTTTCTGTTCCGCTTCCTCGTACCGACCGGCGCGAGAAAGCGTGAAGGCTTCGAGCAGAATGGCGTTGATCGGCGGCACGTCGTCGCGAGCTAGAGACTCCCGCACCGCGGCCAGATCGGCCAGGGCCTCATCGAATCGCCCCAGCATGCCGAAGGCCCAGGCGCGGCTTTGGTGGGTCAGGAAAAAAGACGGATCCAGCTCGAGCGTGCGGTCATATTCCTCTATGGCTTTCTCGGGTTCTCCCGCGATGAGATAGGCCTCTCCCAAGCTGTCGTGGGGGTTGGCCTCTTTCGGGTTGAGCCTCGCATACTCTTGAAATTGCTCGATGGCTTCGGCATAACGGCCCACCGAGACCAACCGATAACCGTAGCTATTCCGTAGAAGACCCGAGCGCGGAAGCGCGACGACCGCGCGCTCCGCGGCAGCGAGAGCTTGTTCGTTCTTCCCCTGATCGCGGTAGATTCTCTGGAGCTGGTCGTGAGCCTGCTCCTCGTCCGGATAGAGGGAAACCAGAGTCTCGAGGATGCCGGTGGCGCGATCGGGATCGCCCTCGACACGCACCGCATAGACCGCTTGCAACAAGAGGAGTTGTCGGTCGGGGAGACGTTCCAGATGCCCCATTGCTTTTAGGAGGTATTCGTTGCTGAGGCTAGCCTGCCCCAGCGTTCGCATGCTTTCGGCCAACTCGAAATAAGCCATCGCGAAAGATGGGTCGATCGCCACCGCTTGCTCGAGCAAACGGCGGGCGTCCGTCAGCCGAAGGTTGTCCGATGCCTCCGCGCCTTCGGTGTAGAGCTGGAAAGCCTCTAGCGACGCCGTCGTCACGTCCGCGATGGGTCGGTCGGCCGTCTCGTCGCCGAGATCTAGGCTGTTCCTGATCCGGCCGGTGAGCTCGTCGACGAGCGGGAAGACATCCTGCCCCCGCACGCTTTCGGCGGATAGCACCCGCCCCGTATTGACGTCTTCGACTTGCACGTCGATACGGATCTCGTCGCCCAGCTTGAAGATACTTCCCATCACGACCGCTCCGGCGCCGGCCCGACGCGCGATATCGGCGACCAGGCTCCGGTCGATGGCTTCCACATCTTCTTGCCCGAGCTCGGTGAGGATCTCGTGAACCCGCTGGCTCGAGACGACGTCTAGCCCGGGTGTCTGCGCGAGGTCGGTGAGGAGCATGTTGGGTAGTCCCCGCGAGAGCCACCGGATCTCCTCGTCGTCCTCGCCGTGGCTTTCGAACGTCAGAACGGCCACCGCCGGCCGGCCGGTCTCGCTCAATCCGGGTGGCGACGCGTCGCGGAACAGAAGCCAGCCGAGCCCAATGCCAAGGAGCACGATCCCACCGATCGCGACCCAGAGCATCGGCGAGCGGGCATCGCTCATCATCGCCACGATCGTTCCCGTTCCGCTTCCCGCCATCGCGTCCCGAATCGTCCGCAGGTCGAGAGACAGGTCTTTGAGATCCTGGTAGCGGGAATCGGGATCCTTGGCGAGCGCCTTCTTGAGAACGCGATCAATCCCGGGAGGTTTATCTCCTTCTTCGATCCGGACCGAGGGCGTCGAGTCCTTGAGAATCGCGTTCAGCGTTTCGATGCCGCTTTCACGCTTGAAAGGATTGGTTCCACCGAGCATCTCGTGAAGGAGGAGCCCGAAGGCGAAGATGTCGCTCCGGCTGTCGAGGGGCTTCCCACGAGCCTGCTCCGGCGACATGTAGGAGACCGTGCCTCGGACGAGGCCGTCCTTGGTCTCGACCTGTTCGGCTTCATTGGCGCCGGGCAGAGGTTCTACCAGCTTCGCCAAGCCGAAGTCGATGACCTTGGCGTAGCCCTGCTCGGAGATGAGGATGTTCTCCGGCTTGAGGTCGCGATGCACCACACCCTTCTGGTGCGCGACCGAAAGGCCGTCCGCGATCTGGATTCCGAGCTCGAGAGCCCGGAGAGGCGTGAGCTTCTTCTTACGGATCGCTTCACGCAGGCTCTCGCCCTTGATGTACTCCATCGCCATGAAGGTCCGGCCCTCGATCTCGTCGACTTCATGGATGGCCGCGATGTGCGGGTGCTGGATGGCGGCCGCGGTGCGCGCTTCCTGCATGAAACGCTGCTTGCGCTCCTCGTCCCGGGTGAGATCGTCAGGCAGGAATTTGAGGGCAACCTGTCGCTTGAGCTTGGTATCCTCGGCGAGGAAGACCTCGCCCATGCCTCCCTCGCCGATTTTCTCGAGGATCTTGTAGTGAGAAACCGTCGCGCCGATCATGTTCTTTTGCGGGCGTCAATCAGCGTGAGTACTGCTAGCAATCGAATCAGACGCCAGTGAGATACGGTTGACCCAAGCATGGGGTTAAAGGCCTAAGTAAGAATGTGCCTCGGCCAGTTCGGGTAAGCCATCATCGGCATCTTTCCACAAAGCCAGAAACCGTTGGTACTCGGCGCGGGCGGCTTCTTTCTGGCCCGTCTCGTCGAGCAGGCGCGCGAGCTCCAGCACGTAGCGCGGCTCGAGAATGGCCGTCCATTTGTTTCCGATGTCCGGAGTCAGGAGGCCGCGGTAGATCTCGATGGCGCCGGCCAGATCTCCTTGGGTTTTCTTCGCCCGGGCGCGCCCGTCGCGGAAGGGGAGGTTATTGGCAAGGGTGGAAAGAGCCGCGTCCGCGTTCGAGAAGAACATCTTGAGCTCGGGCTCGCCTTCCGCAAACGCCCTCTCGGCGCCGGCCGGATCCCCGGCGGCGATTGCGATCTCTCCCTCGAGCGCGTAGTGCCACCAGGTATCGACGGTATCTCGTTCATCGAAGATCTCTTTCTGAGCGGCGAGCTCACGCCGGGCGGCATCGAGATCTCCATTGCGCGCCGCGACCGCACCCGCCATCAAGTGCAATAGAGTTCCTTTTTCTCTCACCCACGGATCCGAGGCCGCGTGGAAGACTTCTCGCGCTCGGCTTACTGAGTTCCTGGCCGCCGCCATATCCCGCTCTTCAATCGCGATCTGCGCCCCGAGTATCTCCATGTCGAAATGGAGCTCATCCTGGTCGACCTTGTCGGTGAGTTCGAGGCCTTCTTGCAGCTGGTCCTTGGCGCTGCGGAGTTGGCCGACCCGGGAAGCCATCAAGGCGCTCATGAAGTAAAGGAGAGTGGGTGGGACACCTTCACCCTCCAGGTAATCCTTGAGCGCTCCGGCCTGCTCGCGGGCCTCGTCGTAGCGGCCCATTATTCCGAGGGCCCATGCCCGCCCCCCATAAGAGGGGATGAAGTTGGGATCCGTCTCGAGAACCCGCGTGTAGCGCTCGAGCGCCCTCTCCGGCTGTCCGGTGATCAAGTAGGCTTCGGCCAGGCTGTCCTGCGGATTGGGCTCGCCGGGTGAAAGGTCGGCGTAGGTCTCGAACTGCCGGATCGCCTCCGGATACCGGCCCGCCCAGAGGAGGTAGTAACCGTACCCGTTACGAAGCCCGCCGTACTGTGGTACCGCCTTTAAACCCCGCTCGTAGGTGTCGAGTGCCTTCTCTTGTTCGTTGAGATGCGCTTCATAGATGTGGGCCAGGTCCTGCCAGGCGTCGCCCTCGTCCGGGTATTTCGCAACAATGCCTTCGTAAGTCTCTACCGCCCTCTCGAAATCTCCCCGTTCGGACGCCCACTGAGCCTCCACGGTGAGCCGCTCCCGCTCCGGCAGCCGATCGAGATTCTCTTGCACCTTCTTCTTGTACTCTTCGGCCCGTGCGCTTTCTCCGACGCCCGGGAGAATCTTCGAGAGCTCGAAGTACGCCATGGCAAACGAAGGATCGAGCTCGACCGCTTTTTCAAAGAGGTTGCGGGCGTCCACGAAGCGGACGTTCCGTATCGCCTCCAATCCCTGGCTGTAACTCTGGTACGCCTCGAGAGAAGGCGTCGTGACCTCGGCGATGGAACGGCCGGCCGGCCGATCGGTCAGATTGAGGCTGGTGCGGATGCGTCCGGTAAGCTCGTCGACGAGAGGGAAGACGTCAGGGCCGCGAACCGACTCCGCCGAGAGAATCCGACCGCTTCCGATGTCTTCCAACTGCACGTCGATCCGGATTTCCTCGCCGGCCTTGTAGATGCTCCCCACCAGGACCGCGCCCGCCCCGGCGCGCCGTGCCACGTCGGCCACTAGGCTCTTGTCGATGCTCGCGAGATTCTCCTGGCCGATCTGTTTCAAGATCTCGTGGATACGCTGGCTCGATACCACGTCGAGCCCCGGCGTTTGGGCGAGACCCGTGAGGAGCATGTTGGGGAGTCCGCTGGAAAGCCAGCGGATCTCTTCCGCGCCCGTGTGATCCTCGAAGTACATCACCGCGATCGACGGGCGGCCGGTGGCACCGATCCCGGCCTCGGTAGGGACTCGCCGACCACCCAAATAGAAACCGATTGCAACGAGCCCCAGGACCACCGCCGCGGCGACCGCCCAAAGCCACTTCGGTCGACTCCGTGCGCCACCCGCCACCGCCGGTTGCGAGACGCTGCTCCCGATCTCCTCGCGAAGCTCCTTCAGGTCGAGTGCGAGATCTTTCATGCTCTGGTAGCGATCGCCCGGCTCCTTGGCCATCGCCTTGCGCAGGATGCGGTGCATCTCGCTCGGTGTTTCGGTGCCCGGGAGCGTGAGCGGCGCCGGGCTCTCTTTGAGGATGGCGCTCAGGCTCTCGACGGCGCTCGGCCGCCTGAAAGGCGACTCACCGGAGAGCATCTCGTAGAGAAGCACGCCAAAAGAAAAGATGTCGCTCCGGGCATCAATCGCGTCGCCTCGCGCTTGCTCGGGAGACATGTAGGCGACGGTGCCCATGATGAGCCCTTCCTTGGTCTTGAGCTTGGTCTCGGTCTCGGACGAGGACTCTTCGGCGACGGGCTCGACGAGCTTCGCGAGGCCGAAGTCGATGATCTTCGCGTAGCCGTCTTCCGAGACCAGAACGTTCTCGGGCTTGATGTCCCGATGCACGACGCCTTTCTCGTGCGCCTTGGCCAGTCCATCGGCGATTTGGAACCCAAGCTCGAGCGCGCGGCGGAGACTGAGCTTTCTGCCTGCGATGGCCTCGCGGAGGCTTCCGCCGGGAATGTACTCCATGGCGATGAAGGTTCGTCCGTCGACCTCGTCGATGTCGTGGACCGACGCGATGTGAGGATGCTGGATGGCGGCCGCGGCGCGCGCTTCCTGGATGAAGCGCTGCTTGCGCGTTTCGTCGCGGGTGAGGTCGGTAGAGAGGAACTTCAGGCAGACCTGGCGCCTGAGCTTGGTGTCCTCGGCGAGGAATACCTCGCCCATGCCTCCCTCGCCGATCTTTTCGAGGATTTTATAGTGAGAGACGGTGGTCCCTAGCATCGGTTTTTGAGGCGTCGCCACGCGCGGAGGATATGCCTTTTCCACAAGCAGATCCAGCGTTCGAGGGCCCCGCCTTGACAAACTCCCTACCGGGCGCGACTAATGGAACCGAAGGGTCCGGAAGCGAGCGATTGGGGGGCACATGAAAGTAACCATCGCCATCCTCTTGAGTCTCGCCATTCTCGGGTGCCGGACGGCGTCTCGACCGCAGAGCGCGCCACCCCCACCGACACCCACCAACGCCGTGGACCGCGGCATCCAGCTTTATCGGAGCGGCCACTACACCGAGGCTGCCCACGTGCTCGGTGAGGTGGTTGCACTGGAGTCGAACGACGCCCGGGGCCTCGCGTACCTAGGCCTTTCCCTCGTGCAGACCGACCGTTCTCAGCAAGCTCTGAGGTATCTCAACCGGGCCGCCGAGGTCGATCCAAGCTACGCAGAGCCACACTACGGTCTGGGCCTGGCCAACGGCTACATGGACCGCATTCCGATGATGGTCAACGAGCTCGAAGAGGCCGTCCGACTCGATCCGAGACACGCCTACGCCCACTACCATCTGGGTCTGGCCTACAACAAGCAAGACAGGACCGATCTGGCGATTTTGCAGCTCGAGCGCTTCTTGCAGCTGGCCCCCGACGCTCCGGAAGCGCCTCAGGTTCGAGCACTCCTCAGCCGTCTCCGCATGTAGTCATCCGGTGACGTTCACGCATTTGAGCATGGCCGTCCCCTCTGGATTTCATTGCGGGGCCAACCTCGATAAGGACCGCTCGACCTACACGTGAAGCCACTTTCACTCGTTCTGAGGCCGTCGATCGGGTGAGACTGGGTAGGAGGCCGGGACCGCCGGCCAGTCGTGGCGCCAAGCTTCTGGCGAAGCAGTTTTCATATAGCTGATCTGAACCGGCATGGCGGCCAAGCGCTCGAAGAGCCGGACTTCGTTCCGAATCGGCCACCAGTCATAGAGGAATATTTCCAGAGGGCGCCACATCGCGACCCAGCCACCGATCAGAAAACTCTCGCGAACGACTTCGCCAAAGACGCTGCCTCTCAGCTGATTGGCCGCAAAGTCACCGGCTCCGATGGACGCAGCCAGGAACGCGAGGCCTATAGCCAAGCTGGTTCGGCCGATTCGAAAGAGTTGTCGCAACTGGCGCCTGGTTGCGAGCGCTCTTTGATTGAAGAACTCATGAACCGCATCCCTCAGGACCGCAGCTTCGTCAGGCAAGCCCGCCGGTCGGTCGAGATGCACTAACAACGCGAGCTCTGCATCGGCCGGAACGTCCTTGCTCCAACCTACGATGAACTCTTCGGCTTGAGGATCCAGATCCTTGTCGCGAAAGGGGGAGGGATCTATGGCATTGAACAGCCGCTTCAGCTCGCTAACTTGTACTTCGATGACCGCACAATGGGAAGGGATTGGATCTCCGGCGGAAGGTCTCTCGGTTGCCACAGACGCCTCTTGGCGAGTACAGACTCTCGCTTGAATACCCTCTGGCGGGACAAATTTCAAGCAGCGATTCGCGTCCTGCTCGAAGGCATGAAATACTTCGAAGCGGCCGCCACATGTGGCTAACTGATACACGTCGTCATAAGCCTCGTGGGCATCGTCTCGGGGTTGGTTGTTCTGTTCGGACTACTCACGGCGAGACGCCTCGACGCGTGGACGATCGTGTTCCTGACCACCACGGTGGCGACCAGCGTGACCGGTTTCGGATTCCCGTTTCGTGAATTCTTGCCGTCCCACGCGGTGGGACTCATTTCCCTGATCGTCTTGGCGATTGTCATTCCCGCGCGATT
>JBOGJF010000625.1:0-1579 GCA_050747785.1 Vicinamibacteria bacterium | reverse complement strand
GCCGCGGACCGTCCCAGAGCGCAAAGGCGAATTGGCCGTTCAACCGGCTGACCACGCGGTCGCCCCACACCTCGTAACCGTGGACCACGACCTCCATGTCCGAACCGGTCGCGAAGCGATGGCCGAGATGGATGAGCTCCTCACGAACGGCTCGGTAATTGTAGATCTCGCCGTTTCCGACGAAGGTGATGGTTCCGCTCTCGTTATTGAGCGGTTGACGTCCGCCCGCCACGTCGATGATGGAGAGTCTCTTGAGACCCAGCCCCACGCCGGGAAGGGTCACCACGCCCACGTCGTCGGGCCCCCGGTGATGGAGCCGCTCCACCATCCGGTCGATCTCTTCGCGAGCGGGAAGCCGGGCCGGATCGCGGGGGATGACGCCGGCGATGCCGCACATTGGGCTAATCGCGGCTAGGCGGAGCCGTTGCTCATGCGCGATGCAATCTTCTCTCCCCCCAGCTCGACGAGAAACTTGAGGTAGGGGAAGACCTGCTTCATCGCCGCGGCGTTGACGAAACAAGGGCTTGCGCAGGAGGGACAGATCTTGTCGAGCATCGTCTGACGCTTGGCTAGATTGGCCGAATCGTAGTAGCTGGCGACGGGATCGTCGCGACGCACGTTTCCGATCTTGGAGCTGTTCTCGCAGTAGAAGAGATCGCCGTTCGGGTTCAGCAGGACGCCTTGATCCATGGACGGACAGGGCATGGCGCGACGCATGCCATTGCTGAACATCTTGACGTAGCCCTGATAGAGGAGCCCATCTCCGTCGAGGGGGCCCGATTCCCGCACCCGTTCTCTGAAGAACTGCGCCAAGCGCGGGAAGTCTCCCGGCTTGAGCTCCGTCGACTCCACGAGATCCATGTTGCCGAAGGCGAGCTCCGAGTAGCGGGCAATAGAGAAGACCACGTTCAGGTTTTCTTTCTTACAGAAGTCGTAGATCTTCTGCCCTTCGTCCATATTCTGTGACGTGAACGTGAAGGAGATGCCGAAATTGAAGAACTTCTTCTTCTGGAGCTCCTGCATCTCCCGAACCGTCTTCATCGACCGGTCGAAGGCATTCCAGACGCGCCGGATGTCCTCGTGGGCGTCGCCGACGCCGTCTAAGCTCACACGCGTTCCGAAAAGGAAGTCCCTTTCGTTGGCTACGTCGATGATCCCCTCGAGCACGGGGACGACTCTCTCGGTCACGAAACCATTGGTATTGAGCGTCATCTTGCGGAGACGAGGCATGTGGTCGCTCATGATGCGAACCAGCTCCACCATGTCGCGCCGGAGCGTCGGCTCGCCTCCAGTGATGCCGACGTACTCGATGGACCGGAACAGGTCGCTCGCGAACGCCTGCCGGTACTCGTCGGTCGTGAGATCGTCGTGATAGGGCAGCTTCCAGGAGTTGCACATCACGCATTTCGAGTCGCATTTGTAGGAAACGTTCAGAATCAGCACCACCGGCGGGATCGCCTTCATCCGCCCCACGATCTGCGTCTTGATGAAGTCGAGCGGTACCGAGGGGGCACTCCTCCTCAGAAGCTTTCCGACGTATTCCTTGGTTCCAAACATGTGTTTTGTGGCTAGTTACACG
>JBOGJF010000624.1:0-3173 GCA_050747785.1 Vicinamibacteria bacterium | reverse complement strand
CGATCACCACGAGTGACGGGTCGCGTGTGCTGCGAGTGCCGCGCGGCCGCGTACGTGAGGAAGACGGCTCGACAAAGGAGTTTCACAGCCAGCTTCTGCCACGGTATGCGCGGCGCACCCGCGACGTCGATGCCGCCATTCTCGGCAGCTATCTCGCCGGCGCCAACAGCCGGCGCATTCGGACGGCGTTGAAGCCGCTGCTCGGAGAGCGCCATCTGTCGAAAAGCGCGGTGTCGCGCATCGTGGCGCGGCTGAAGGCGCTCTTCACGACGTGGCAGACCCGGGATCTGCACGGCGAACGCTACGCGGTCCTGTTTCTCGACGGCTTCCATCTCAAGGTGCGTATGGCGAAGCGCGTCGTCGCCGTGCCGGTGCTCGCGGCCCTCGGCGTCCTGGAAAACGGCCAGAAACGGCTGATCGCGCTTCAGCTCGCGGCGACCGAAGCGACGACATCCTGGAGCGGGCTCCTGTCGAATCTGCAACGCCGTGGCCTGCCGGCACCGTTGCTCGTGGTCACCGATGGGCACGGGGGCTTGAAGAAGGCGCTGGAAGCCTGGTCCACCGTGCGGGTCCAGCGCTGCACGACACACAAGGCCCGCAACCTCGAAGACGCGTGTCCGGTCCATGCCCGTGCGGAAATGAAACGCGATTACCACCGGATCATTCATGCGGACGACGGTCTCGCCGCCCGTGCGGCCTACGACGCGTTCATGAAAAAGTGGACGACGCTCTGTCCGGCGGTGGCGCGATCGCTCGAAGAGGCCGGTCTCGATCTCCTGACCTTCTACGATTTTCCGAAAGCGATGTGGAAGACGTTGCGCACGACAAATACGCTCGAGAATCTCAATCGCGAATTCCGACGTCGGACCAAGACGCAAGCGTCGTTCGGCACCGAGGCGGCGGCCATCACGTTGCTCTACGGCTTGGTCGCGTTCGGTCAGATCGTGTTGCGCCGCATCGATGGGCACGAGCAATTACCAGCGTTTCTCGCGAAGGAATGGTGTCAGGCTGCGTGAGGATATGAGGATATGTCGAACAGGACATGTCGAAAATGGCTCCACCTCGAACGGGATTTGTCAAGAATGCCCGTATGCCTTTTACTTGTTGCCATCCTGACTGCCAGCATGTTCCAGGGGGGCTGCGAAAGTCCGCTGCTAGGACCAACGCCTTCGTCGATACTCTCAGCGGTTGCGGTCGCCTGCGAGCCCAGGAGCGGGACGCCGTCCACCCACGCGTATTGTCCGGCTTGGGCCTGCTTTTCGGATCGCTCAACACAGTTTGTAACTCCAACGGCCGTGTGGGATTCCTCCGACGAGGCTATCGCCACGGTGGAGAGGGGGATAGTTGAGTTTCACTCAGCAGGAGAAGTGGTCATTAGGGCCACGTACCGCTGGCAAGACGGTTTCCCGGTGACCGGTTCTCACCGCCTGACGATCACGGAACGTGGATGTACCGTGTCTGACCCCGCCCAGTCTCGATTGTGTGACGGGGCGAGCGGGGGTATTCCCGGCGTGGTGGCCCCAGGAACCTGTCCCGGGTTGCTTGCGAATCCGAATAATTGAAATCCGATTCCTTTTCCGAAGAGGATGATGCCCGTGTCCTATGTAAAGTGGTCAACCGCCAGCAGGACCGTTACGCCCAAGCAACTTTTCTACAGAACTCGGGACGCATCCGAAGGATTGATGAATTAAAGAGTCCGGCGCATGATTACCGGGGCTTCGAGTTGGACCGCGACAGTTTCTCGTTCTGAAGGAAACCGACCATCCTCCCCGTGGATAATCCAGTGCAGCGGAAACGGAAAATATTTTCCTGGATCTCGTTCGACTACTGGCTCCATGGTGATGCCGCCACACACTGCTTCGTAATCAGCGTAAATTGGCTCACTGTGTAAAACAGAGAAGGCGACGAATTCGGTATTGTCAAAGGTGTACCTCTCTGGTCCTGGTGGGTTGCTCTTTCCATTGATGTCAAACACATGAACGACATGCCTACTGTTTTTCGGAACAAATAGCTTCCAATAGCAACCCGTCGCGCCTTTATTTCCGATATTCTTCAAACCTACTTTCCACGTCCATGGAGTTGAGCGTTCGACGAAGTCGATACTGAGCACAAGTACTGCTCGCTGTAACAGGTTGTCTTCCAGCACACGCCGCTCGAATTCAGCAATGTCCATTTGGCGTTTTGCAATGGTGGCAAGTTCAATTTCAAGAGCTTCCATTCGCGTCGCGATTTCCGTCTGTTCCTTTCCGATTCTCGCGTGCTCACGCCCCATTCGAATGGCCGAGTAGGCAAGGAGAGCGCCCAGGACCCCGATTCCAACGCTTGACAGGTCTCTGATTGCCTCGAACGTTTCCCTTCGGGAAAGGTCAGGTAGAACCCACAGAACAAAGTCTCTCACGGCTGGCCAATCGGGCAATACCTCCATCAACGACTGCCAGATGCCGCGCAGTATACCGACGAATCGTACAAGTCTGGAATCCTTCCATGGTGCTCTCCATTAAAGCTACGTCGGACCACCCCGATGCAAGGCAATCGCTCAGGACCATCCCGAAACGGCCAGCGTCGGCTGCGGGGTGGGGCAACGTCCGCGCCCCGCGTAAGTTCGCGAAACTCTAGGCAATTAAACACTTCAAAAAGGGGAACACGATTCATGGGGAGCAGATTCGTTGAGGTAGTGAACGTACGCGTGCAGGCCGGCGGATCGCCGCGTTAGCGCGGGCAACGTTGACGGAGGGACGTCTGTCGCGCGGAGCTGTTGTGGTGGATTTGCGATCGCGCGCGTTCCACTCAGCTGCGACGCGTGTTTGAAAAATCCGAATACCTCTCCAACGGCATCGTGTACGTCGGAGGACCAACAAAAGACGACCAGAAATGGGCTGCGGAGGTCACGATGAAAGACGGAGCGATTGCCAAGGTGCGCTGGACGAACGACGGCGATATCTTGGGATACGGTTGGACGGCCGATTGCGAGCAGATCACCTCGCTAAGCCGGTCGAGGTCGGTCGCCTGGAGTAAGCGGACGCGGAGCGTACATAAGTCGGTGAACCTCACCCTGTGCGTGGGGACGTGTTCGCGACGAGGATGGTTCACCAGAGGCGGTCGTACGGGCTCGATTTAGTTGGTGCGGAAGAGGGGACTCGAACCCCTACGGTATTGCTACCGCCAGCCCCTCA
>JBOGJF010000623.1:0-6270 GCA_050747785.1 Vicinamibacteria bacterium | reverse complement strand
AGAGCCGGCTTGAGCTCACCGACCGCGAGCAAGAGGACGCGAGCCGGCGGCAGCAGAAGATCCGGGAGTACCTGAGAGAGCAGTTCGAGATCGAGCAGGACTTCCTGACCGGATCGTATGCACGGTGGACCAAGACCAAGCCCCTCAAGGACGTGGATATCTTCTTCGTGCTCGGGAAGAAGGAGCGGGGCTACCGCGACAAGAAGCCGAACGTCGTCCTCGAAAAGTTCCGCGAAGTGCTCGCCCCCAAGTACGGGGAGAACCAGGTGTCGCTAGGCCGGCGGTCGGTCCAGGTGGATTTCGGGGTCCCGGTCGTCGAGGACACCACGAAGGACCAGGTGATGAGCGTCGATTTGGTGCCGGCCTTCGCCGCGGGGTCGCACTACGAGATTCCTGACCGGACGACCGGTGAGTGGGTGATGACCGATCCGGAGGTTCACGCGGAGCTCACCACGAAAGCCAACAAGGCGTTCTCCGGGGAGTGGAAGCCACTCGTGAAGATGATCAAGAAGTGGAACCAAACAGCCGGGAAGCCCGTGAAGCCCTCGTTCCTACTCGAAGTCATGGCGCTCGAGCTCTTCGTCCCCGAGTTTGCCGGCGGCTACCCCTACGAACTGAAGGGATTCTTCGCGACCGCGGCGGACCGGATCGGTGAGGTGTGGCCCGACCCGGCGAAGCTGGGCCCAGCGGTCTCCGATCAGATGGACGAGGCCAAGGCGAGCGTGGCGCGGGGGGTGCTCCTCGCCGCAGAAGAATCGGTGACCCGGGCGATCCGCCTTGCCCAGACCGGGCGCCAGGGAGATGCACTTCAAGAGTGGCGGAAACTATTGGGGCCGTTGTTCCCGCTCTCGTGAGAACCACAGGACCCGACCGATCCAGCATGGACGACAGGACGTTGTCATACAAAGAGCTCGCTGAAATAGATCAGCTGTATTCGAGGGCAAACTCGATTCGCAGCGAGGCCCACACCCGCGTTGACTCGTATGCTGCGGATCTCGCGGTGAGGCGGTCGCAGGAGGCGGTCGAGATCTACGTCAAGACGATCTTCCGGCTCATCGGCAAGGAGTATCCTCGGAGCCACGATCTTGAGAAGGCGATCCATGAGGTCTGCCTGCTCTTGGACAGCTTCGGTGTGAATCGACAGGAGGTCGCGCGCACGGTGCTGGCGAACTCGACGCTCGTGCTCTGGCGAGCACCGTCCTTCTACGGAGACGAAAGATTGGGTGTCGCACGCGTGTTCGGCGAGAAGGAAGCGAAGGCGGCGGTCGGTTATGCCGACGAAGTGAGCATGGTCTGCGAGAAGGTCCGGAGCACGCTGTACAGGCGAGCGGCAAGTGCGAAGGACTAAAGGACATGCCCGTGGGTGATGCGTGGCGGTGACACCGGCGGCGGGGCAGTTGCGAAAGGGTCTTTCTGAACGAAACGTAGCGGCGGATCTGAGCTTATGAGCCGGTCAGACTTTCTCTCATGGGCCCTGGTCAGGGTGGTGGGGCTCGTTCGTCATCTGCCTGGTGCCGTCCTACGGGCACGGTATCCTGTACCAAGGATCAGGGAACGGCTAACCGTCCTCGCGGCCGGCGTAGGGCCTCACATCTTTGTGAGCGGGGAAGCGCCCGCACGGATTCACCCTGTCGAGCTCATCATCATCAACCGGCTCCCCTTCGCGGTGGAGATTGAGGGCCTGCATGCGGAGATCTGCCTTGAGAGCAGAGTGCTCGCGAGCTGCGACAAGGTGAATCGTCTCGTTATCGAGGGTGGCGATGTAGGGAGGCTGCCGATAGGGCACGATCTCACCGACAGCCAGGCGGAACTGGTGAGAAGGTACCCGGAAGGCCAGCGGCCAACGGATTGCGCGATTCTGCGGGTCGGTGGCGAGCTGAACATCCGGACCTCGTTCAGAACATTGACGGCCGGCTTCGGGGTTGAGACGCGCGCGTTCATCTACCGGGGTCATGAGAATGAGAGCAGGATACCTGGGCCGGCGGTTCGGCGGGCCAAGTCATAAGGGATAGATACATGGAGGATTTTGAAGTTCCAGGTGTGTGGTGGTTGCCGAGTTCCCCTGACGACCGCGTCCCGGGGAATTCGACATTCAAGCAGGACGAAGGAATGCGCCTGAAGCTCTTCGGCGTCCTTGGAAAGGATGCGCTCCGGACCTTCGGTGGAGCGCCGATCGGGAGGAAGGAACCCAGGATCCTGGGCGTCACCGAGGCAGGAGAACGGATGACGCTCGTCGACTGTCTCGTCATGAACGCACAGTTCAGCGCGCCGGGATACGCACGCGAAGAATACGACGCGAAGGTTGCGTACAAAGGCGCCCACTTCTCCGAAGAAAGTGATGTCCGATTCTCCTCTATTGAGGTGAGTTTCACACACTTGACGGACTGGATCGGCGAAACGGGGTTCAAGGGGCAGCGGATAGTCACGCCGAAGGGGGCACTCGAGCGGTATGAACTCACCTACTCCTTCCCGCAGGACATCAAGGCGACGACATCCTTTGGGGAGGTAGCGGTCACCCATTCGTTTCACCAGGGGGGTGACCAGTGGCGCGAAGTGCGACTCGGCCAGAGAGCTTGGCTCCGCGTCGATCTAGAGGTTCAGCTTACGCTTGACGATGCGCTAGTGCGACTGGTGCGGCCACTCGAGATGCTCGCAACGCTGGCGACGGGTAGGCCGAACCGCATCCTTCAACTGAACGTGTACCCGGCCGGTACCGCACAAGCCGAGGGTCAAGAACACGACCGGCCTACGTCGGCGGTCGAGGTGGTCTTTGCCGAACCCGGAGCTCGGACGGCCGAAGGTATCCATGCGCGAGACATGCTGTTCCCGTTTGAGGCCGTGCGGGATCGGTTCCAGGGTCTGATGGCTCGCTGGCTGACGTTCGCCCAGGACTATCGGGGCGTGTTGAACGTCTTCTTCGCGAATCATTACGACCGGAGCCGCTTTGTCGATCAGCGGTTCCTCGATCTCGCGCGGGCCGCGGAGGCGTATCACCGCAAGCGCTATACGAGGTCGGACCGGTTCACGCTTCGCGACCGATTCCGGCAGCTGATCCAAGAGCATGAAGCGATCATGACGCCGTTTGTTGGAAAGGACCGGGAGGCCCTCATCGACCGGCTAGTAAAGACACGGAATGAACTCACGTACCTCGCCGAGGAGGGGGCCGGTGTAGCGTCGAATCTGCGCGAGATCTTCGAGATGAACGAGGTGCTCGGTCATCTTTTTGAGGCGTGCCTGTTGCGGGAGTTGGAATTCCCTCCGGATCGATCAGCGGAGCTGTTCGCCGCGTATCCGCGGTATCAGTGGACGGTTCGGCGGGCACAAGCCGAGTGGGGCGTTGGGTAGGTAGACAGGACCGACGTTCAGCCTGCTGGGGCGAAGAGATGACCCCTGTGCACGCGGCGGGGAAGCCGCCGTTAGGGGAGACAGGGCGCGTGGGAGAAGGCCTGGATGACTGACGTCCGGCAACTCTGCGCGACCCGCCGGTACCGGCACTCCACAGGCCCATATTTGACCGAATCCCTGCGGATTTCTAATGTGATGGCAAACATCCATGTCTCTCGAAACACGTCCATTCCAGCCGGAGAGCGCAGGTGAGGAGCGCGAGGAGAGCGGCGCTGAAGAGGAATATCTCGATTACGAACGCGAGAGCAAGCGGTATCTCCACGATCGAAACGAGGAGATCCTACGAGACTACGAAAAAATCGGCCTGCTCGAATTCGTCGGGGTGATGACGATAGACGAGTACGAAGACTTCATCAACTTGCATCCCGGCACGCGGAGGGAGGTCGAGGGTGTCTATGACGAGGAGGGGCGGAGTATCTCTGACCTCCGGAGAGTGTGGCTGCTCCACGAAGACGTGAGGGCCGCAAAGAGCGAGGAGGTTGCGGAGATCGAGCGGAAATCGAATGCGTATTTCCGGCAGTACCAGGAGATGAAGACAGGAAGCCTTGAAGAGGCAGTGGTGAGCGGCAAAGCAGAGTTCCTTGGCGAATTCGATGAGGATGAATTCACGAAGTACCTGCTTGCGCACAAGGGCATGGCGAGGGATAAGCGCGTCAAGGAGGCGCGTGGTGCTTTGACAAGAACGGGAAGTTGATTCGTGGATGCCGCAGCGTCTACCGGTTCCTTTTCTAAAAGGAGAGTCTGAGTTGATCTGGTGATCGGGGGTAGTACCACTGTAGCAGACCTGAAAGTGATCTGAACGGGGTGCACCCGTTCGCGGTGGAGCGGATGCGAGCAAGGAGGCATTGTGCCGTTTCATTCGAGGCCGCTTGAGGAGATTCGTGATCAGCAGCGAGAGCTGCTGCGGCGCTTCGATCCACTCGTCGGGAGCCAGGAGAAGGTCCGGGAGAAGCTCGGCTTGATCGAGTCACACCTCGCCGAGAGTAACGAGATCCTCGGCACCCTCGGCAGCCTATTCGTGGAGGAGCTTGCACCGGTTGTTGCCTGGTTAGAGGTCATCGGAGACCGCCTTCTCGAGGTCCAGCGGGCAATAGGGGCGCCACGGCGGACGGCGGCCCAGGAGCTTCGCGATCATGCCTTTCGCGAGCTGCGCAAGGCCAAGATCCAGACCGCGGAAGAGGACCGTGAGGAGCTGATCAACAGAGCCTATGGCTACCTGACCGAGTCGATAGAGAAACTCAAGGGAGACTTCACGGTCGAGTTTGCACTTGGCGTCATGGAACTGTACGAACGGGGAGAGCCCGACCGGGCGGCGGAATATCTTCGGCTTGCGGCGATCGACGCGAAGGGGATATCGCCCTACGACTGCGCCATGTCGTACTTGTTTCTGAGCTTCGCTCACATATCAGCCGGACGGCCGGTGGAGGCTGAAAAGGCGAGCGGCGAGGCGGCGCGGGCAGAGCCGAACCACCCGATGGTGCATTACATCCACGCAGAGCAGTGTGCCGTCATCGGCCGAACGCAGGACGCGCTCGAATCGCTGGGACGATCGTTTCGTCTGGAGGAGGAGCACTACTGGCGTGGACAAGCACCAAGTCCGGTGCTGTTCTGGCGAGCGCCTGACGACGGGGCCTTCACTGCCATCCGATCAGACGTGGAAGCGCTGTGTCGAGTACTGCTCGACGATGCACGCGCTACAGGGCGACGTCGGTCCCTGGTATGCGCCCTCGACCAAGGAGTTTCACCTTGACCGGCAGAGCGCAAAGGAACTTGTCCAGATCGCTCTCCGGTCGTACGCGGAGAAGCACGGAGGAAGAGCGCCCCGAGAACTGTTCCTGCACGGCCGGGTTCGCTTCAACTACGAGGAATGGGCCGGGTTCCGTGATGCTGTCTCTTCCGCGACGAATCTCGTGGGCGTCCGGATACACGAGAGCAAGGACATCAAGATCTTTCGGGTTGGCCGGCATCCGGTGCTACGAGGTCTGGCTTATGTTCGCGACCCGCGCACGGCATATCTCTGGACCAAAGGGTTTACCCCGAGGCTCGCGACCTATCCGGGGCGGGAAGTCCCCAACCCGATCCTCATCGATGTCTGTAAGGGGGAGGCGCCCATCGAGACCGTTCTCAAGGACGTGCTGGCACTCACGAAGGTGAACTACAACGCCGCCTGCAAGTTCTCTGATGGGATACCGGTGACGCTTCGGTTTGCCGACCAGATCGGCGAGATTCTGACGGCGGGTCCTAGCCATGCGCGGACGCCGCTCAAACCTCCACCGCTCCAGTTCAAGTACTACATTTAGGTGGAATCTCTGATGCGCCGCAGCACTGAGAAGGACTCGCGGAGAGCATGATGAAGCCCGGCGGTGTGAACGCAGGGCTCATTGGAACAGGCAGTTCGTGAAGAAGGAGGCTCGGCTCCTCCTGGACCGTGCGGTAGACGCCCTGACGCTGTCGATCGACCACTTCAACCGGCCTTGGGACGTCGCGCGTGCCGAGGCGGTCCTGCTCCAGCTCGATAGGAGCTTCGAGATGCTCCTCAAGGCCGCCATCGTCCACCAGGGCGGTCGGATTCGCGAGCCGAGAGCCAGGCAGACGATCGGATTCGACCACTGTGTCCGGAAGTGCCTAACTGACGCTACGGTGAAGTGCCTTGAGCCTGAGCAGGCCCTGACGCTTCAGGTCATCAACGGTCTTCGCGATGCGGCGCAGCACTACATTCTCGAGATCTCCGAGGATGAGCTGTATCTCCAGGCTCAGGCCGGCGTGACGCTGTTTCGGGATCTCCTCAAGAAGGTGTTCGGGGAGGACCTCACCGACCATCTCCCAGCGCGGGTGTTGCCCGTGTCCACCCGGCCGCCTCAGGAC
>JBOGJF010000622.1:0-5931 GCA_050747785.1 Vicinamibacteria bacterium | reverse complement strand
GTTCATTGCGATGCTGCAGGACAGCTACCAATCCGAGACGCAGGCCGCCTCGACTCGCGATAGAATCTAATAGTTCATCGGCTCACCGGTCATGATCGTCATGTTCTCGTCTCTTCTAGTCGTCATGCTCAACATGACGGGCAGTCTGCCCTCCGCGCGAGGAGCGCAGGACGACGAGTCCAGTCCAGCTCAGAGAGCCGTTAGGTTCCTCGCCCGTGAGGTCCCCCGCTGGCGCGAGGAGCACGACTGTTACTCCTGCCACAACAACGGCGATGCCGCGCGCGCTCTCTACTTGGCCGTCAAAGAGAACTACTCGGTTCCGAGCGAGGCGTTGCACAGCACCAACGACTGGTTGGCCGAGCCCGGGCGATGGGACGACAACGGTGGTAACGGCGTGTTCGACGACCGGACCCTGGCAAGGATCCAATTTGCCAACGCGCTCCTGAGCGCTCAGGAAGCCGGGCTCAGCCGGGACCGAGACGCCCTTCTTCGAGCGGGAAACCTCGTAGCTTCCGACCAGAGCGAGGACGGATCCTGGCGCCTGGATGTGAGCAGCAGCATCGGCTCGCCAGCCACCTATGGAAGATTCCTTTCGACTTGGGCGGCGCGGAGGGTCTTGCTGGCGGCGTCCGCGGAACGGTTCCGTCCAGCCATCGAGGCCGCCGACCGGTGGCTTCGCCGGGCCGAGGTCAAGACGGTCCTCGACGCAGCCGCGGTCGTGCTGGCGCTCGGGCTCGCGAACGATGCCGAGGCGATGGCGCAGCGACGTCACTGCCTCGATCTGATCGTGGCGGGGAGGGCTCCGTCCGGTGGTTGGGGACCTTATGTCACGTCGGCCCCGGAGCCCTTCGATACGGCCGTCGTGCTGCTGGGACTCTTGTCCTTGAGCGAGAGACCGGATCTCGCACAGCCGTCCCTCGATGAGAACGAGTTCTATGAAGCCATTCGCTCGGGCCGGATGTTTCTAGTCGAGCGCCAGCTGCCCGATGGAAGCTGGCCCGAAACGACGCGGCCTGCCGGTCAGGTGAGCTACGCGCAATACATCTCCACTTCCGGGTGGGCTACCTTGGCGCTGCTGGTCGCGGAAGGACGCGAAGAAGCTCGCTGAAGCAGGGCCTACCGGGTCACCTCGAAAGGCACGCGATAGACCTCTCGCTGCCCCGGTCGTTCCACACGGTCGAACACATCGACCTCGAAGAGCCCGCCGATTTGGTTCCCGGCTAGATCTTCGAGAATCGACATCGCAACGAGCCGATAACCTTCCTCCTCCCACGGCTCATCGGGCGTGAAGACCCACCGCGCTTCGTTCTCGCGAATCTCGACGACACCCTCGATCAACCGGCCATCTCCCCCCTCGACGCCCAACGCGCGCGCCATCAAGCCATGATCGAGAGGCTCCGGGAAGTCGACCACGAGCGCATCCCGCGTCGACGCTCTAGGTGCGGTGAGCCACCAGGTGGCGGTATCGAGCGGCGTCTCGTCGGGGGGTCCAACACGAAAGGTCTTTCGATAGGACTCCTTGAGGGGATTGCCTTCGGCGTCCAGCCAAGACCGGTCGATGATCAACGAGTACTCCCCACCTTCGCGCAGGGGCCGGCCCATTTGCTCGTTGGGAAGGATCCCGCGCTTGACGCGACCGGGGTCGAAAAACACGGTGTACCGTCGTCGCTCCCGGTCCCAGAACTCGCCGCCGAGCGGGAGAAAGGGATCCACGACTTCCTGGCCAGCCGAGTCCACGAGCTTGATGAAAGGGAGGCCGTCACCCATTCGCATCGGAGCGGAGAAATGAATGTAGAGCTTCAACTGGTTCTCGGGAAGAGTGTCGCTGGAGGGGTAGATGGCTTCCACAATCGTCGCCGGCACCACGTCGGCTCTGGGCAGAAACAGGATCGTCTCCACGGGCTCGACGGTTTCCGCGACGTCGCCGCCCAGGGCGCCGGGATCGAAGCGAACCCGGTAGCGACGCCCCGCGTCGAAACCAAAAAGAGGCTCGAAGCGCAGGCTATGCTCCACCAGTCGATACCGACCGAGGACGGCGGGAGTGTTCTGGGAGGGCGCTTCCTCCTCGTGCACGAAGACCGCGAGCACCTTGGACCATTCCTCATCCGACCGGGCCGTCTTGCCAAGGGCGTCCGTGAGTGAGGTGGAAAGCTCGCTCACGACGATGAACGCTCGGGAGGAGTCACCGTCCGGAGCAATCAACTGCAGGCGGGGGGCATTCTGTCCGGGCTCGGCGGGTTGGGCGGCGGCCGATCCCAACCCGATGGTCGCCATCGCCAGGGCCAGAGCGAGGTATCTCTTCATGCGCGGGGAAAGAACGCGATGCCGGCGGGGGTTGGCAACCCGCGCCGGCACCGCCCTTGCGTTCCGACCGAGCTAAGGAAGCTCGACGGTCTGGAGATTCAACGCACCGGCGTCAGTACGCGCGGCGATGATGATCCGGCTGTCATCGAGTAGGTCCAGCTGCTCGACACCGGTCATCGTCGCGATGGTCTGGTAAGCAATGCCCGCCTTGTCCTCGATGGGAGTGGTGATGGGAGCCTGACTTCCAAACCCTTCGGTCGGAATCTTCATGACGCCCCGGCTGGTGTTCGACATCAGCAGGTAGTCTTTACCGTCTTTTTCGTAGACGATCATGTCGATGGGACGGTTTCGGTTGCCGAGCTCGGCGATCGTCGTCCCCACGACCTTTTCACCCGCTTTCAGGTCGGCAAGAGGAAACTTCACCAGCGGCGTGCAGAGATATCCGGCCACCAGGTGCGGTTGGTTGTCGATCTCGTAGGGCACGAACGCATAGACCGGAGATCGTGTCTCCCATTCCCCGTGCGATCCGTGCCAGATCTCGACGCTCGCTCCCCCGTCGATGTTATCGAAGGGATAGCGAACCGAACGCAGCTTCGAGGCGAACTCCTCGTTGGAGAGGCCAGCGATGAAGAGCCGCCCTTCGGTGTAAGCCAGGTCGGTGATGGACAACAAGCCGGGATCGCGACGGTCACCCGGGTTGGGCACCGGGGGATTGGGCAGCGCAATTTTCGTGTAAGGAACGCTCTCCAACGCAACAACCTCGATCGCACCGGCGCCGTCCACGCGAAGAAGCACGGGCTGCGCGCCGTCGCCCTGACCGCGAGTAACGGAAAGGAAAACGTTCTTGGACTTCGGATCGACGGCGAGGTCGGAAACGGCGATCTCCTGAGGGGACGTTCCCAGCAAGGCAGCTATCTTCTGGTCAATGGCTGGGATGCTCACCACTCCCGGAGTCTTCCCGGCGGTGGCATCACCCAACTCCAGTGCGTAGATCGTGGCCGCTTTGATATCGGCCGCAAACAGGACACCATCGGGGCCAAATGTGAGTGGTCCCCCCGACTCGAACTGCGGACCCACGTCTGGGACTTCGGTGGCCGACGAAACCGTCGAGGGCACCGTGAGGCAGACCGTGCCGAGCAATACGCCCAGCATGAGCTTAGGTGACATGAATCGACTCCTTTCCCCGCGACTGCGGGTTCTCCCTCCGTTACCCCAGCGCCGTAGCACGGGTGGGGGCGATGATTTCTGCGCCATGGGGTCTAATCTGGAAGCGTCGCGCTGTATTCTACCCCGCGTTCGACGTGGGATCAATCGGCTCCGCCTGGTCTTGCGGCTGCACGGGAAACATCATATCTTGTGTTCTGTGTACGATCGTCCCCCATCATTATTAGAGCGCCCCCTTGCGACTCTTTCGAAACGCAAGCCCACGCTGTGGGTCGCGGCCTCGGTCGTGCTCGCCGTCATGGGATCTGCGCACGCCGAGAACGCGGCCGATACGGCCGAGACCGTGGAGATCCTGGGCCCGCCACCCCCGAATGCGCCGGAAGTCATCGCTCGGGACGAGCTCGGGCGGATCACGCTACGCGCAACCCGTCTCTCCGAGCCCCTCATCCTCGACGGCAAGTTGGACGACCCCGCGTACGCCCAAGTGAAGGCGATGGCGGGCTTCATCCAGCAAGAGCCGCACGACGGCGAGCCCGCTACCGAGGCGACCGATATTTGGATCCTTTTCGACGACCGGAACCTCTATGTCTCCGCCCGCTGCTGGGACAGCCACCCGGAGCGCATGGTTGCCAACGAGATGCGCCGGGATAACGCCGGCATCTTTCAAAACGAGAACCTCGCGGTGCTGATCGACACGTTCTACGATCGGCGTAACGGCTTTCAGTTCCAGGTCAACCCCCTCGCTGCCCTTCGGGACCAGCTAATCGGGGACGAGGGGCAGGCTCTCAACGTCGACTGGAACACCGTTTGGGACGCCAAGACGTCGCTCTTCGAGCAAGGTTGGATCATGGAGATGGCGATTCCATTCAAGTCGCTCCGGTTCAAACAGGTGGGCGCGCAGGTCTGGGGGTTCAACATACGGCGCATCGTGACCTGGAAGAACGAGCGCTCCTTTCTGGCCCCGATATCTTCCCAATACGGAAATCAAGGCGTCTATCGTTTCTCCGATGCCGCGACGTTGGTCGGCGTCGACGTGCCCGGGTCGTCGAGAAACCTCGAGCTCAAACCTTATGCGGTGTCCTCGCTCACGACGGACCAGAATGCCGATGAACCCTATACCAACGACCCCGACGCGGACGCCGGTTTCGACGTCAAGTATGGTTTGACCCAAGGGCTCATCGCTGACTTCACCTACAACACTGACTTCG
Organism: Vicinamibacteria bacterium; assembly: GCA_050747785.1. Lineage (GTDB taxonomy): Bacteria > Acidobacteriota > Vicinamibacteria > Marinacidobacterales > DATDRI01 > CBDANW01. The sequence goes on along the minus strand of JBOGJF010000622.1, from coordinate 1,255 downwards.
CTCAAATCGAAGAGGATCAGCAGCAAGTCAACCTGACGCGTTTCAACCTGCTCTTCCCCGAAAAAAGAGACTTCTTCCTCGAGGGGCAATCCATTTTCAACTTCGGCGGCGTCCAGACCTTGCGCGGAGGGGGTGGTACCCGCCCCGGGGTGCCGCAGATCGATCTAACTCCCATCATGTTCTTCAGCCGGCGCATCGGCATCACGGAAGACGGCATCGATCCCATCCGGGTCGGTGGACGCGTGACCGGCCGGTCCGGTCCCTTCCGAATCGGAGCCCTCAACATTCAAACGCGAGGCGTGGAAGATAACCCCTTGATTCCAGCCACGAACTTCTCCGTTCTCCGGCTGCGCCGCGACGTCTTCCGACGCAGCGACATCGGCGTCATCGCCACGCATCGGAACACCTCCGTCACCGAGGGAGCCGGCTCCAATTCTCTCTTCGGTGTCGACGGAAACTTCGCCTTCTTCCAGAACCTGACGGTCAACAGCTACTACGCCACGACCCGCACGCCTCTTGCGGAAGGTGGACTGGTCGAAGCCGACGACGCCAGCTACCTGGGCAACCTCACCTACTCCGCGGATCGCTACGGGCTCATCCTCGAGCACCTCTACGTGGGAGAGCAGTTTCTACCCGAGATGGGCTTTCTCAAGCGCGACCCCCTCCGTCGAAATTTCGCCCAGGCGCGGTTCAGCCCTCGCCCGAGCTCGATCGCGGCGATTCGTCGGCTGGTGTACCAAGGCGGGTTCGACTACATCACCGACCCAAACGGCCGTTTAGAAACCCAACAAGCGGAAGCCCAATTCCAGATCGAGTTCGAGAACTCCGACCTGGCTCGGGTGGTGTACACAAATTACTACGAGTTCCTTCCCGAAGAGTTCGAGATCTCCGATGGAGTGATCCTCCCGGTAGCCGAATATCGATTCCAGGACGTGCTGTTCCTCTATTCGCTGGGTCCGCAGTCGTTCTTGCCTTCCACGACGACCTTCCGAACGGGGAGCTTCTTCGATGGCGATCGGCAAGAAATAACCTTCAACGGCCGCGTCGAATTCTCCCCCAAGTTCTCGCTCGAGCCGCGGGCCGCCATCAACTGGGTGGATCTCGTCGAGGGCAGCTTCACGCAAAAACTCGTGAGCGCGCGGGTAAGCTACACCTTCACCCCACGGATGTACGTCAGTAGTCTCATTCAGTACAATTCAGGCTCCGACTCCGTGAGCGCGAGCGTTCGCTTCCGTTGGGAATACGAGCCGGGGAG
>JBOGJF010000621.1:0-3696 GCA_050747785.1 Vicinamibacteria bacterium | reverse complement strand
CAACAGACCGGACAGTCCTCAATGAACTGTTGGTGCCTCGCGGCGAGACCAACGGTGACTGAAGAGTGTTGGAGGCAGTGGGGACAGCAAAACACCACTTGTTCTTCCATTCTTCTACTGGGAGGTGTGGGATCTAGTAGCCCGAAAAATCCTTCAGCAATCGTTCGAAATCAACAGCCAGATCCCGATTGCGATGGTAGCCCCGCGTACTAATGAGTCCGAGCGATTCTCGCGCAAGCTCAAGATCATCTCGCGACGCTCCCTCGAGCAGAGCCCGAAGGTCGATGATGTCCTGAGGGCGTGTCCGGTCATCCCGAGACAGGGTTTTCAGGGCGATCAGGTGTCCCCGGCACGCAACTGGCAGAGTGACGTCCGGGAATACCTCTAGAGGTTCTGCCGCCGCTACGATTTCGGGCTCGATCCCCGAGGAGGCGAAGAGGAGGTCCACGACAACTCCAGAAGCTGCCTGACCGGGGGAGAGAAGCCTCACGGTCGCTAGTCGCGACTTGGCTTCCTGCTCGACAGTCGATTGAGCGATATATCCCTGATTCTGCAGTTGGTAGATGAGCGATTCCGCTTCGCGGTCGTCCTTAACGGACACCGCCAGGTCGGCATCCCTCGTAAACCTTGGCTCGGTGTGTATCGAAACGGCCAAGGCACCGACAACAGCGAATTCAAACCTGGCGGCTTCTAGGTCGGATCGGATGCGACGAAGAACCTCCTCGAGCACGCTCACGAGGTCTGGGGAACCCAGCGTCCGGGTTTTCCCGAACAGTCACCATGCTCGGCGCCGGGACGATCTTGAAGCCACGCCTTGAGCCTCGCGTCCAGTTCTTCCTCGGTCAGATCAGGAAATTCCCGCAACAAGCTCTGGCGCTTCATCTCCACTCCCGACTGGAAAAGATCGAGGGTGAGCCGAAAGCGCTCAGCGCGTTCCGACCGGGGTAAGTCCGTCATAGGTATATTCTAACCCGCTTCTCGCACACGCTGCGGGCCAACGATCGGGGCACCAGAAGGGGAGTCATTGTTGGGTTCTAAGGTTCCATTTCCGTTCTCGGTCGACTGACGCGCGCAGATCGACGTCCCTATCCCCGATTACTGGTTACTCCCCGAGTCAGTGGAGGTTCTGACCGCCGCTTTCGCCCAGGGTGTGGAAGTGTTAGGCTCTCGTCCCAATGGGGCGTTTTACCGGTGTCCTGGGCCTCGCCACCATGCTGGCGCTCGCCTATGTCTTCTCGACCGACCGCCGCGCCATCAAGCTCAAGACCGTTCTCTGGGGTCTTGGACTCCAGATCACTTTCGCGTTCTTCGTCCTGAGGTACAACGCCGGGCGCGCTCTCTTCGAGAGAGCGGGAACCGCGGTGAACCGGCTCCTCGATTTCTCCTTCGTCGGGTCGGAGTTCGTCATCGGCAAGATGGGCGCCAAGGGGTCGGAGCTCGGGTTTTCCTTCGCCTTCCAAGTGCTCCCCACGATCATCTTCATCGCCGCGTTCTTCGCTCTCCTCTATCACATCGGGATCATGCAGCTCATCATCCGCGTCGCCGCTTACGTGATGTCCCGCTTCATGGGAGCGAGCGGCGCCGAGTCGCTGAACGTGGCCGCGAGCATCTTCATGGGCCAGACCGAGGCCCCGCTGACGATCCGGCCCTACCTGCCGCAACTCACCCGCTCGGAGCTGATGACGGTGATGACCAGCGGCATGGCCCACGTCTCGGGGGGCATCATGGGTGCGTACCTGGCCTATGGCATCGAGGCGAAGCACCTCTTGACCGCGGTCATCATGACCGCGCCGGGTACTATCCTCCTGGCCAAGATGCTCGTGCCCGAGACCGGGACTCCGGTCACCGCCGGGCGCACGAAAATGCCGAAGATGGAGAAGGAGCGGAATTTCCTCGCCGCCATCGCGCGGGGCACGACGGACGGCCTGTACCTGGCGCTGAACATCGCGGCGATGCTCATCGCCTTCTTGGCGCTCATCGCCCTCACGAACGCGCTCCTCGGAGGCGCGCACGATTTCCTGGTCCTTCGCGGATTCCGATGGTTTCCCGAGAATCTGGAATCGATCTTCGGCGTTCTTTTCGCTCCTGTCGCCTTCGTCATCGGCATTCCCTGGCAGGATTGCCTTTCCGTTGGAAACCTCCTCGGGACCCGGATGGTCCTGAACGAGCTCGTGGCCTTTTCCGTTCTCGGCGCGCAAAAGGCGTCTCTCGACCCACGCTCGTTCACCATCGCCACCTTCGCCCTTTGCGGCTTCGCGAACCTGAGCTCCATCGGAATTCAGATCGGCGGTCTGGGAGCGCTCGCTCCCACGCAGCGCGACGAGCTCGCTTCCCTCGGGATCCGGGCGATGCTCGCGGGCACCATGGCCAACCTGATGTCGGCCTCGATCGTGAGCATGCTCCTGTGAGCGAGGACCTCGACCGCGGCGGCCTCGCCGGCCACCCCCGCGGGCTCACCACGCTCTTCTTGACGGAGTTCTGGGAGCGTTTCAGCTACTACGGCATGAGGGCGATCCTTCTCCTGTTCATGGTCGCCTCCCCGGACTCCGGGGGGCTCGGTCTGGACACCCAGACGGCGGCGGGGATCTACGGTCTCTACACCGGCTCCGTCTACCTCGCTACTATCCCTGGTGGGTTCATCGCCGATCGCCTTCTCGGCTTGAGGAGGGCGGTGTTCTTGGGTGGAATTCTCATCGCGCTGGGCCATTACACGCTCGCGTTTCACGGCATTCAGACGGTGTTCTTCGCCGGGCTCCTCCTCATCGTTCTCGGGACGGGGCTCCTAAAGGCGAACATCAGCTCGATCGTGGGTCAGCTCTATGCCCCCGACGACGACCGCCGGGACTCCGGATTCACTCTCTTCTACATGGGCATCAACCTGGGAGCCACCGTGAGCCCACTCATCTGCGGCTATCTAGGGCAGAGGGTGGGCTGGCATTGGGGCTTCGGCGCCGCGGGAGTGGGGATGACCCTCGGACTCGTCCAGTACGTCCTTGGACGAAGGAGGCTCGGACACGCGGGCGCCGGCCTCATGCGCGAGCCCTCGAAGAGCCCGGTGAAGCTCTGGCTCGGCGTCCTCGTATCCGTTGTCGCCATCGGGGCCGCGCTCATCCTTTCGGGGCGGTACCGGGACTACTTGATCGCGGGCTCGGCCGTCGTGCTCTTCGCCTGGCTGCTGCTGAAGGGCGCCGAGACCGCGGTCGAGCGGAAGAGAATCGCGGCCATCGCTTTGCTCTTTGTCTTTGCTTCGCTCTTCTGGATGGGCTTCGAGCAGGCGGGCTCGAGCCTGACGCTATTCGCCGATCGGCTGACCGACAACCGGATTCTGGGTTGGGAGCTGCCCTCCAGCTATTACCAGTCGGTCGAGCCTCTTTTCATAATCTCCCTCGCTCCGCTGTTTGCGTGGATGTGGACTCGGCTGGGACGGCGTGCGCCCTCGAGCCCCGCGAAGTTCGCCATGGCTCTGGCGCTGCTCAGCGCGAGTTTCTTCCTCGTCGCTTTCGCCTCGAGGCTCTTCGAGCAGCAGCAGATCAAAGTGAGCCCCGGGTGGCTCATCGGCGTCTACTTCCTCCACGCGCTCGGCGAGCTGAGCCTCTCACCCATCGGGCTCAGCATGGTGACCAAACTCGCGCCCGCTCGGATCCTCGGTTTCATCATGGGAATCTGGTTCCTGACCAACGCCGTGGGGAATTTCAC
>JBOGJF010000620.1:0-6975 GCA_050747785.1 Vicinamibacteria bacterium | reverse complement strand
CTTCTCGCGGGGGAACCTGAGGCCTCCTCGCAGCGGCCGGCCGCTCCACTCGATGAGCCCGACCGGCGCCGCGGGCGCAGGTACCTCTTGGCCACCGCGATCGCCGCGGCGCTCGTAGCGAGTGTAGTCGGCGTATACCTCTGGCGTAGCGGACCGACCGGGGGCGAGGAGGCAGACAGGTCCGGTAGCGCCCTCATCCAGAGGATGCGATCCGGCAACCTCGACGTCCTCGTGACGTCAGCGACGGGTGCGTTGAGCCAGGGACGGAGCTCCTTCGTCATCGAATTCCGCGACGCCTCGAGCGGAGCTCTCGTGGACGTGGGCACGGTGCGCGCGGGCGCCGCGATGATCATGCCCGGCATGGTGATGTCTGGCGGGGTGCAGATCACGCCGAGCGGGACGCCCGGCCGCTATACGGCGGTCGGCGAGTTTGGCATGTCCGGCGCGTGGCAGATGACGGTAGAATGGCAGGGGCCGGCCGGCAACGGCTCGTTCGCCTTCGAGGGAACAGTTCCATGATCCAGCCGATTGACGCAGCATGTCTCGCGACCGCCCTCTTCGTGTCGGGCGTGGTTGCTCCCGCCGCTGGGCAATCGCCCACGGACGAACGCATAGCCCCGCGGTACGTCGATCCGCTCCACGGGCTCTCGATGGAGGAGGCGCTCGCGACTGGGCTTCAACGCGAGCCGGGGCTCCTGGCCGCGCGGACCGACATCGACGCGGCTCGGGGCATGCGCCGCCAGGCGGAGTTACGGCCGAATCCCACGGTATCCGTCATACGGCAGGAGCAGATCTCGGGCCCGGACAACACGACGACCACGGAGGTCGAGCTTCCACTCGATCTGTTCCGCCGCGGGAGCCGCGTGGCAACGGCCGAACGCGTCATCGAGATGACCGAGTACTCCGTCCTGGACCGCCAGCGAATGCTGGCGGCCGAGATTCGCGCCGCCTACGGCGACCTGGCTGCCGCCGCGCGGGACCTCGAGGTGAGCGACGATCTCGTGGCAGCCACGCGCCGCAGTTACGAGCTGCTGCGCGCTCGCGTTGACGAGGGCGCGTCTCCGCCGCTTGAGCGGAACATGGTCGAAGTCGAGCTGCACCGGATCGAGTCGCAGCGCCTCCTGCAGGCAGGAAGGGCGGAGGCCGCGCTCATCGAGTTGAAACGCCTGCTCGGGGTTGGATCGCAAGAGCCCCTCACGGTGCGCGACACGCTCGACACCATCGTCGCCAGGGAAACCCCCGCTACCGCGCCCGACGACGTGACGGCAGCGGTGGCGGAACGGGCCGACGTCCGGGAGGCGGACGCCAGGCTCCGGCTTGCGGATGCTCGCATCGAACAGGCGCGCAGTGAAGGTCGGTTCGACCTGGGCCTCTACGGCAGCTACATGCATATGGATTTCAGCTTCCCGCAGAGGGCGCTCGGCCCCTCGGGCGCTCTCGAACCGGTCCAAGGCATCTTTAACAACCTCGCGGCGGGCGCGAAGTTGACGGTGCCGCTGCTCAACCGGAACCAGGGCGCGATCGCCGCGGCCCAGGCGGAGCGGGCGGGCGCGGAACACCTGCGCCACGCTCGTACACTGGCGGCGGAGTCGGAAGTGGCATCGGCGATGGCGCGCGACGAACACGCGCGGCGGGCCGTCGCGATCTATGCGTCCGGCGCGCGGGCGCTCGCGCGCCAGAACCTGGACGTGGTGCGGCAGACGTACGAGCTCGGCCGATCCACGTTGTCGGAGGTGCTCCTCGAGCAGCGGCGCTACCTGGAAGTCGAGATGGGCTACACCGAGGCATTGCGGGCCGCTTTCGACGCGCGAACGGCGCTGAAGCGTGCGCTGGGAGAAATGAAATGAGGGTGGCATTCGCTGGTAGTACCCGATGGCTGCTCGCGGCCGTCGCGGCCTTGGCGTTCATCGCCATGGGCGCGGCCGGTGCCTGGATGTACCTGCAGCGGTCCATGGGAGGCATGCGGGACATGCCCGGGATCGCTGCCGACACCCCCGCCCCAACCGCGGCCCAGGCCGTGATGCCACCTGCGGGTGCGGATGACACCCCGCTTCCCGATGTCACGATCGCGCTGACACCGGAGGCGGTGGAGCGTGCCGGCATCGAGGTGACGCTGGTCCGCCGCCGCGAGATGGGCGCGGGCGGCCTGCGCCTTCCAGGCGTCGTCGAGGCCAACGCGTATCGCCAGGTCGTGGTGACACCGCTCGTCGCGGGACGCATCACCAGTGTCTCCGTGGTGCTCGGCGATCGGGTCAGCCGTGGGCAGCCTCTGGCGCAGGTCTACAGCCCCGAGCTCGCCGACGCGCAGACACTCTATTTGACGATGCGGGCGGAGCTCGAGGCCGCGCATCAGCAACTGCGCCGGACAGAGCGGCTCGTCGAGATTGGCGCCGCCAGCACTCAGGAGCTCGAAAGGATGCGGGCCGAGGACACAACCCACGCCACCGATGTGGAGAGTGCTCGCGCAATGCTCACGCTCCTGGGCCTCGAATCCGACCAAATCGCCCGCCTCCGCTCGGCCGCCGACATCACGTCGACGGTCAGCGTTCCGGCGCCGCTCGCGGGTGTGGTGACGAAGCGCAACGCCAACGTCGGGTTGAACGTCGACACGTCCACGGAGCTCTTCACCATTGTCGATCTCTCGTCGGTGTGGGTTATCGGTGAGTTGTACGAGCGCGACTTCTCCAGGGTCACGGTGGGGAGCCCGGCGATCGTGACGACTGCCGCATACCCCGGCCTCGCGTTCCCCGGCAAGGTGAGCTATATCGATCCCCAGGTCAACCCCAACACGCGCACGGCGAAGCTTCGCGTGGAGGTGGGCAACCCTGCACAAAAGCTCCGCCTGGGCATGTACGCCGACGTGTCGGTAACGGATGCCGCGTCGACGTCCGGGATCGCCATTCCGCGGACGGCCGTGCAGTCGGTCGGGGATCGGCAGGTTGTGTACCTGGTCGACCCGAACGAGGCCGGTAAGTTCGTCGAGAGGGAAGTCCGGCTTGGAGAGGCGGGGGGCGAGGACGTCCAGGTCGTCGTCGGCCTGGTGGCGGGCGATGTCGTCGTAGCCGAAGGTACCTTCTATCTACGGGCGGAGCGCGAGCGGCTCGGACTGCGCGGCGGTGGAGGAGGCGGCAGCCACGCGCAGCATGGCGGGGTGGCCACGCCGGCCGTCCAGACGGCCCGGGTGACGCTCGGCGACGCTGGTTATGAGCCGGCGACCGTGAGCTTCAAGGCCGACGTGCCTGCCCAGGTGATCTTCGTGCGCACGAGCGACAAAACTTGCGGAACCGAGATCGTGTTCCCCAGTCTCGACATCCGCAGAGCATTGCCGCTGAACGAACCTGTCGTCGTCGAGTTCACGCCGAAGAGGGCCGGCGAGATCGCATTCGCCTGCGGCATGGGGATGCTGAAGGGACGCATCATCGTCGAAGCCAGCCCTTGAGGAGATTCCCTCTTGACTCTATAACTAGGTTAAGCCACGCGAGCCGACTGCTCCGGCTCGATGGGCCAGGTGCCGATGCGTAAACCGGACCGGCTCACCCGGACTCACCCTCGGCGCGTTCCGGGAAGCGTCCGGTGTCAGGTGCCACAGGCCCATTCAGTTTTTTCCGATCAAGCCTCGACGAGGCCGGGTTTCACCTCCCAATGGCATTTCCAGAGCGTGAAGATGACCGGATAGATCAGGAGCTCCTGAATGAAGGAAGTGATGACGCCGCCCACCATGGGTGCTGCGATCCGCTTCATCACGTCCGCTCCCGCGCCCTGGCTCCACATAGTCCATGGACCGAAGGCTCGTGCAATTTCCTGAGGTCGAACGGGTGTTCGGGAAGATGGGCCGCGCCCGCACCGCCACCGATTCGGCGCCTTTGGGTATGGTCGAGACCATCATTACTCTGAAGCCCAAGGAGCAGTGGCGCGAGGGGCTCACTTGGGAAGACCTCGTTGACGAAATGGATCGGGAGCTCAACTACCCGGGCATGCCCAATATCTGGTGGATGCCCATCCAGACCCGAACCGAGATGCTCACGACCGGCGTTCGCAGCCAGCTCGGCATCAAGGTTTACGGCAACGACCTTGCCCAGATCGAGGAGGCCTCGATTGCCATCGAGCAGGTCTTACCCGAGATTCCGGGGACCCGAAGCGCTTTTGCCGAGCGGGTCACCGGAGGCTTCTTCCTGGACGTGACGGTCAACCGCGAACGTGCAGCCCGCTACAACCTGAGCGTTCAAGAGGTGAACGAGGTCGTGACCACCGCCATCGGCGGCATGAGCGTCTCGGAGACCATCGAGGGCCGGGAGCGTTATCCGATCCAGGTCCGCTATGCCCGCGAGTTCCGCGATCATCCCGAGGCGCTCGGAAGAGTTCTGGTCGCGACACCTGCCGGAGCGCAAGTGCCTTTGCGACAGGTAGCCGATATCGAGTTCGTGACCGGTCCCGACATGATCCGCAGCGAAAGCGGTCAACTCGTGAACTTCGTCTTCGCCGACATCGGCGACCGGCCCATCGGGGACTACGTGGAGGAAGCGCGTCGGGTCGTCGCGGAACGAGTGCAGCTTCCTCCCGGGGTGCGGCTCGAGTGGGCGGGGCAGTTCGTTTACCTCGAGAGGGCCAAGGAGCGGCTCAAAATCGTCGTTCCTGTCACGCTGCTCCTTGTTTTCATTCTCCTCTTGATGAACACGGGCTCCATCGCCGAGACTGCTATCGTTTTGTTGGCGGTTCCTTTCTCTCTAATCGGAGCCATCTGGCTTCTCTGGTTGCTCGATTACAACATGAGCATTGCCGTCTGGGTGGGTCTCATCGCGCTCGCCGGTCTCGACGCGGAGACGGGCGTGGTGATGTTGCTCTATCTCAAGCTTGCCTATGGCTCGCGTCAAAGCCAAGGCCTACTCCGTTCCTTCGAGGACCTTCGCGAGACGATTGTGGACGGGGCGGCGAGAAGAATCCGTCCTAAGCTCATGACCGTCCTCACGACGATGATCGGTCTGCTGCCGATCCTGTGGAGCACCGGGACCGGCGCCGACGTGATGAAGCGGATCGCGGCGCCGATGGTCGGAGGACTGGTTACGTCGTTCGCGCTCGAGTTGACCGTTTACCCGGCCATATTCGCGCTTTGGAAGGGTCGACACCTGGCAGCCCAGCGACCCTCACCTTAGCCCCTCAGGCGTTCTTGCTGGCGATATTGCCGATCGCGTGGGCCACTTCCTTCGATCGGTCGACACTGTCCTCCAGTGCCTGATAGACTTCCTTCCACTTCATCACTTCGATGGCTTCAGACGGCACTGCCGTTTGAAAGAGCTTGGTGATCACCAAGCTGAAGATAGCATCCGCCTGGTTCTCCAGCTCGGATATCCGAACCAGGCCGCCATCGGTCTCCACCATGGTCTGTGGGCTCCAGATCCATGAGACCAGCTTCTCGATCTCTCTCGTGCAGGATGCCAGTATCTCGCTCATCTGCAGAAGCTCTATAGGGCACCCCGCGACGTTGAGTTGGACCATCAGACTACCCACCATTTCCATGTCGTCCAGAACGTTGTCGATCCCGGACGCTAGATCCCGGATGTCTTCGCGATCGATGGGTGTCAGAAAAGTGGTGTTGAGGGCGGTGAAGATGCGCCGCGTTATCTCGTCACCCCGGTGCTCGAGATCCTTGAGCTCCCGCTCCTTCTCTCGTCGGGCCTCGTGATCGCCCGCGCTGACCAATGACAGGAAGACAGCGCCCGCCTGGGCGAGGTTAGCCGCGTCTTCGCGAAAGAGCTCTTGAAATCGCTCGTTCCGGGGAAGAAGCCACTGGAAAACCCTACTCAATCTCATATGCCTGGCCTTCGAATGCGCGGATCAACTCAACAACCGAGCCACCACGTAGGCGATCGCCCCACACACCGGAAAAGTCAGAATCCATGCGGTCACGATGCTCCCCACCACGCCCCATCGCACCGCCGACAGCCTTCGGGTCGCGCCGACCCCCATAATGGACGTGTTGATCGTGTGCGTCGTGCTGAGCGGGATTCCGAAGTGAGAAGCCAAGAGGATGGTCAAGCCCGCCCCGGTTTCGGCGGCGAAGCCATGGACCGGATCCAGTTTCGTCATGCGGAGGCCCATAGTCTTGATGATACGCCAACCGCCCACCGCCGTGCCCATCCCCATAACAATAGCGCAGATTAGGATCACCCAATAAGGCACTCCGAACTCGGGGAGAATCCCTCCCAGCACCAGGGCGAGCGTGAACACACCGATGAACTTCTGTCCGTCGTTGCTGCCGTGGCCAAAGGCCATGAGCGCCGCGGAGAGAATCTGCAGTCGACTAAAAACCTTCCGCATCGGGGCTGGGCTCTTTCCTGAGAGGAACCGATAGATCGACACCATCATCGTCAGACCCCCCCCGAATCCAAGGAACGTCGAAAAGAAAATCCCCACCAGAACCTTGCTCCAGCCCTCCCAGAGGAGAACGGAAGGCCCCGCCACCGCGAGTCCGGCGCCCGCCAGCCCGGACACCAGGGCGTGACTTTCGCTCGTGGGTAGCCCGAAATACCAGGCGCCGGTACTCCAGACGACGATCGCCGCCATGGCGGCTGCCACCGTCTGCAGATCGACGGCCTCGGGTCGAATAATACCCTGGCTGATAGTGGCGGCCACCGCCGTCCCCGAAAAGGCACCGATGGCGTTGAGGACCGAGGCCATGAGAAGGGCCAGGGGCGGGCTGAGGACTCGAGTCGAAACGACGGTGGCGATGGCGTTGGGGGCGTCCGTCCAACCGTTGACGAACTCCGCGGCGAGAATGAGTGCCAGGCAAGGACCGAGAGTAAGCCAGAAAGAAGCGTCGTCCATAGCGTGTTCTTGAGCCTGCCAACCTCGTTGAGGGCCGGTCAGGCTATCACGGGAAGGCTCCCGCGTAGGTTAATACACTGTCAACTTTCGGCGGTTCTGAGGGGAACTTCCCTACAACTCGTTGCCGATTCCCCCTATCCTCTCGTCTCCGGG
>JBOGJF010000619.1:0-5615 GCA_050747785.1 Vicinamibacteria bacterium | reverse complement strand
GGAGAGACCCTAGGGCGATCGATTTTCCGGTGCGAATGCTGAGGAAACCCATGGGTATCCGAGGCGGACAACTCCCTCCAGAAGAATAGCTTACTCGATATCGACCCTTCGAGCTCAAAGCCGCATTATAGCCCACGGCGCGCCTTGCCCGTGAGCCACGCCCACTCTGCCTCCAACCCCTCCCGCAGAGTCACGCGGGGGCGATAACCAAGGTCCCGGCGGGCCGCGGTCGTATCGGCATAGGTGTCGCGCATGTCTCCCTTCTGAGAAGGCTCGCGGCGAAGCCGCAGCTTCGACCCGGTGATGTCCTCGATCTCGCGAATCACGTCGAGGAGTGAAACGCGAGCGCCTCCACCGACGTTGTACACGCTGCCCCGGGGCGCGTCCTTCGCCGCCGCGAGGGTCGCCTCGACCGCGTCGCTTACATAGGTGAAGTCTCTGGTCTGCAGGCCATCGCCATAGACATGGAATTCCTCTCCGTCGCGTGCGGCGCCGAACAAACGATGAAAGGCCATATCCGGCCGTTGTCGTGGCCCGTAGACGGTGAAATAGCGAAGCCCTACGGTTGGTAGGCGATGGTTGGTCGAATAGAGATAGCAGAGGTTTTCGACGGCGAGCTTCGAGACGCCATAAGGGGAAACCGGGCGGAGCGGTATCGACTCGGTCATGGGAAGCTCCTTCACGTCCCCATATACGGACGATGACGAGGCGTAGACGAAGGCATCGGGGGGAGAGTGGATCGCCGCTTCCAGGAGACGCTGGGTGGCCAGAATGTTATTGTCGGTGTAGATGGAGAAATCCCGGCCCCAACTCGCCCGCACGCCGGCCTGGGCCGCGAGGTGGTAGACCACGCGCACTTTCTTCAGCAGCGGCGCGAGATCCATTTCCTGGATCGGCGCCTCGATGAGCGTGAAGCGGGGCGAACCGGTGAGTGAGGAGAGATTCGCTTCCTTGAGCTCCCGCGGGTAGTAGTCGAGGAAAGAATCCACTCCGATGACGTCTTCCCCCCGCCCGACCAAAGCTTCGGCAAGGTGAGAGCCGATGAACCCGGCCACCCCGGTCACTAGAGCGCTCATTGTACGAGCCTCGTCAGCGCCTCCGGCAAGCGCTTCGGCTTACCACGCTCATCCACCGCCACGTGCACCGTGCTTCCGGAAGCGAGCAATTGTTCGTCATCCGCGCGATGGATCTCGTATTCGAACAGCAGACGAGCTCCTTTAGGCGCCGAGAGTTTCGTGGTGATGCGGAGCAGATCGTCGTAGCGCGCGGGCTTCCAGTATCGGCAATGTGCTTCCACAACCGGCAGGAAGAGAGCCTCCCCCTCGATCTCGCGGTAGCTCATGCCAAGCTCTCGCAGCAAGTGGGATCGTCCGACCTCGAACCAATTCAGATAGTGGGCGTAGTACGCAACCCGCATCTGGTCGGTCTCACCATAACGAACCCTGATCTCGCAGCTGCTTTGGGCCACGGCGGTTCGCAGTCACGCCACGTCTTCCGCGGCGGCGAGCATGGAGCGCAGGCTGCCCGCGGGATCGGCTGCGGCAAAAACGGCGGAGCCGGCCACCACCACGTCGGCTCCCGCTTGCACCGCCTGGCGGATGTTGTCACGCCCTATGCCGCCGTCGATCTCGATCTCGACGGCGAGCCGGTGCTCTTGGATCCTCTCGCGGATCTGCCGGACGCGCTCGAAGCTTCCGGGAATGAATCTCTGGCCCGCGAACCCGGGATAGACGGACATCACGATGACATAGTCTACATCGGGAAGAAGTTTTTCCAGCGCAGCCACCGGTTTGGAAGGGTGCAGCGCGACGCCCGCCTCTTTCCCCAACGCTCGGATTGTTTCTAGCGTGGGACGAAGAAGGTCGTGGATCGTCTCCGGGTGGACGGCAATCATGTCCGCGCCCGAGTCGCTGAACCTCTCGATCCAAAGATGCGCGTTCTCCATCTGTAGATGGACGTCCAGTGGGAGCTCGGTCGAGCGCCGGATGGCTTGCACGATGAGGGGCCCGAAGGTCAGGTTGTCCACGTAGTGTCCATCCATCACGTCGAGATGGAGCTGACGAGCGCCCGCCTCTTCGACCTGGGCGATCTGCTCTCCCAGTCTCGCGAAGTCGGCGGAGAGGATGGACGGTGCTAGGCGCATGGTCTATTCGTACCGAGATGTCAGCGTGAGGCGTCGCGCGGATGGAGGATTGGCTCAGACACCCTTGCTCACGTAGAGGACGACGCGGTCCCGGGCTTGAACCTTGGTCCCCGCCCCCGGGGTCTGCCGAACGACGACTCCCTTGCGGACGCCGGGGTAGTCGACATAGCGAATGCTCCCGATGCGGAGCGTGCTGCCGCGCACGCGGTCCAAGATGGTGGCCAGCTCGTGGCCGATGAAGTCGGGCATGACGTAGGCGGCACCACGGTAGCCACGCGACAAGAGAACGGCCACCTCGGTGATCTCTCCCGCCTCCTGGTAGGGGGACGGGTCTTGCGCGATGACGGTATCGGTGCCGTAGACGTCGCTGTAAACCCGGACGACGCGTCCCAGCGCGAAGCCGTCCTGCTCGAGCATCACCTGGGCGGATTGCAGGGTTTCTCCTTCGATGCGCGGGACGACCCGCCGCTCCGGCCCGAGGCTCACCCAGACCTTGACCGAGCGACCCCTCTTGAGCGTCGTGTTGGGCCCGGGAGTTTGGTAGACGATGAGATCGGCCGGGATCTCAGGGTCGAAGCGGTTGCCCTCGTGTCTGAGGCTCAGCTCGGCACTTGCGAGTAGGGGGCCCGCCTCGGCTAGAGACGATCCGACGAGGTTGGGTACCGTGATCTCGCTCCCGCGTACCGCGACGGTAAACGTAATGAAGGCGGACACAAGCCCGCTTGCGATGAGGGCGGCGGCGAGAAGGGCGTATTCCACTCCCTTCAAGACGGACGCACCCAGCCGACTCTTGGGAGTCCAACTCGTCAGGCTACGCAATCGTGGAAGCGCGCTGGGTGGGTTCGGTCGCATCGGACGACTTCTCTCCCTGCATATTGTAGCCCGGCAAGCACCTTGGCGGAAAGCTGCCCGATCGATTCAACCGGCAGCTCGAGTGAGGGCTACCGCGAAGTAGGCGTCCATGTCATCGCGTCCCGGCTCGGTCCTCAGGGTCCCGTCCGACCGGATGAGTCTTTGAGCCGCGGGCGGAAAGGTCGACCCCGGCGCCGCGACTCCGAAGTCCTTGTGAAGGGACAGGAAGCGGGCGATCACTGCTTCGTTCTCTTCGGGCTCGCTCGAGCAGGTCGCGTAGACCAACCGACCTCCCGGAGCCAACAGGGCGGCACAGGCTTCCAGCAGCTCGTGCTGCCTTTGGGCGTGCCGAGCGAGATCCTCCTCCCGCAGCCGCCATTTGATGTCCGGATTACGGGCCAATGTACCCGAGCTCGAGCAGGGCGCATCCAGCAGAATGCGAGAGAACGGTCGGCGAAACGGGAGGAAACGCGAGTCGGCGGCGACGGGGAGAAGGTTTCCCGATCCGATCCGCCGGGCCAGGGCGGCCATCAGGCCGAGCCGTTTCGGGCGCTCGTCGACGGCGAACAACACGGCGGGCCGGATCCAAGGTGCGATCTCGGTAGCCTTCGCGCCCGGTGCGGCACACGCATCGAGCACCCGGTCTCCCGAGCTCGCATTCAGCAGGAAGGGGATGAGTTGGGAGCCCGCCTCTTGGATAAAGATATTGCCCTTCGCATAGAGCTTACTCGATGTGGGCTTGCCGCTTGTAACGCGAAGGCAGCGCGGCAGGAAAAGAAAAGGCACCGCCGAGATGCCTTCTCGACTCAAGGCCTCCTGGGTGGTCTCGACCTCCAAAGGAGGTTCGACGCGGAGGTCGGTCGGCGGGCGGCGATTGTTCCGGAGACAAAGGGCCTCCGCTTCGGGAAGATCCAGGCGCGACAGGTAGCGGCGGGCCAGCCATTCGGGATGGGACAGCGTCACGGTGAGGTAGGCCAAGGGATCCGCTTCCTTGGTCGGCATCGGGGGTTGCTCGGGTCGGCGGCAGATACTTCTCAACACGGCGTTGACCAGCCCCGACCCACCTCGCCGACCGAATTGGTGCGCCAGCTTGACGGATTCGTCCACCGCCGCGCGCTCGGGAACGCGGCTCAGGTAGCGAATCTGATAGAGGCCGATACGCAGGGCGATCAAAAGCGCAAGATCGATGCCGGCGACCGGACGCCGAGCGTGCGACTCGATAATGTGATCCAACGACCCTTGCCAGCGGAGGACGCCGTAGACCAGCTCGGTGACCAAGTCGATGTCGGCCGGCCCGAGCCCGCGTGCCGGTCCCTCGTGCATCAGCGAGGCGGGTGGGACTCCTTTCCGCGCCGTGCCAGCGAGTACCTCGAACGCGGCCGTGCGCGCGAGCGAGGGCTTGGAGTGAGGCACGTTAGCTTGCGCAGTCTCGTCAAGTGTCACGCGAGTCTATCCAAACCTCCAATCAGGTGCTAGCATATCGCTCCTCATTAGAACCTCAGAAGCAAGAGGCGAGAATTTCAGGAGGCAAGAGAGGATAGAGGATGTCCGACCGGAAGACCTTTTCCGAGGTTCCAGTAGAGAAGCTGCGCTGGCGTTGCGATCCGGCGTCGTTTCGTTTTCAGACAACGGATGACCTTCCCTGCGCGGAGGATATCATCGGACAGGACCGCGCCATCAAGGCGATACGACTGGGACTATCCGTGCCGTCGCGCGGCTACAACATCTACGTACAAGGGCTCACCGGGACTGGGAAAGAAACGACGGTCGAATGCATTCTCGAGCAAGTGGCGACGGATTCCCGGATCCCGAACGACAAGTGCTACGTCCACAATTTCGAGAACCCCGACCGGCCCATCATTCTCACGTTGCCCGCCGGTCAGGGTGTTTCCTTCCGTAAGGATATGAACGCGCTCATCGACTACCTGGATCGCACCGTGCCTGCCGCTCTGGAGTCGGAGGAGTTCCAGGCGCGGCGCAATCAAATGATCGAGAAGGATGGGCAGAAGGGACGAGAGATCATCCGCGAGTTCGAGGAGCGAATCAAGAAGGAGAACTTCGTTCTGGTGGAGATTCGGTTCGGGCCGGTGACAAGGACCGAGATCGCTCCCCTGGTGGATGGCAAGCCCCGCTCCGAAGTGGAGCTGGAAAAGATGCTGGCCGAGGGAAGGGTGAGCCGGGACGAGTTCGAGCGAATCGAAAAGGCTGAGGAGACTCTCGGCGACGAGCTGGAGACCGTTCTGAAGAAAGCGCGCGAGATCGAAAAGCAGATGGGGGAGGGGCTCAAGGCCCTCATCTTCGGTTTCGGGGTGGAGCTCGTGAAGCCTCGGATCGACGAGCTGAAGAACAAGTACAAGGGGGAAAAGGTACACACCTATCTCGAAAGCGTCCGACACGAGCTGCTCGACAACCTGGAGAGCTTCGTGCGTCGGGAAGAGAGCGACCCCATGAAGCAGCTCGGTCTTGCGACTCTCCTGCAGGGGCAAAGAGATCGCTACCTGGAGTATCGAGTGAACGTGTTGGTCGACAACTCGGCGACGAAGCGAGCGCCCATCATCGTCGAGAACCATCCAACGTACAAGAACCTCTTCGGCACCATCGAGCGGACCATGGATAGGGC
>JBOGJF010000618.1:0-1988 GCA_050747785.1 Vicinamibacteria bacterium | reverse complement strand
GGCCATGGGTGAGGTGCGGCCTCTCGGTTGGAGCAAGGCGCCACTTCGACTACCGCGCCCCGTCGGGCTCCGTGGCGCCGATCAGGATGACCTAGAAAAGGAAGCCCTCCGTCGGCTGGCGGACTTCGTCAACGGTGAGGGCGAATGGGATCCCTTCGCTACCGGCGAGGGAGTGGAGGGTGCGGCCACGCAGCGCGGGCGACGGTATCTTCGTCGGCTCAAGAACGGGGAGTTCTCCGTGCAAGCCCATCTGGATCTACACGGATTGGGTCCCGAGGAGGCGACCGCGGAGCTGGAGCGATTTCTACGAGGGGCAGTTGCGCTCGGCCACTGTTGCGTGCGCATCGTCCACGGCCGCGGGAAGCATTCCTCGAGCGACCCGTCGGTTCTCAAGAAGCACGTCACTCGATGGCTCTCGTCGCGGAAGACGAGCCGCTACGTGGCCGCTTTTGCATCCGCTCGCTGGCTAGACGGAGGTGGTGGAGCAGTGTATGTGCTTCTTTACAGGAAGTAGTTAGCGAGTGCAGGCAGGGTACAATCACTGCGTGAATCCTCGAAATCTGTTCGCGGTGTTGGCCGCTGGGTCGCTCCTCTCGAGCTACCTGGCATGGGATTGGTACCTCTCGCCGCAGGCCCAGGTGGAGCGTCAGCTGAAGCGCGCCGCCCGAGCGGCCGAAGAAAAGGATTTCGAGGAGCTCTTCTCCTGCCTCTCCACCGACTACACCGGCTTTCACAACATGGACTACGAATCAACTTCCGAGCAGATTCAGGAGGGGTTCGAGCAAGTGGATCGGCTGAACGTCACGCTCCGGAGAGTGCTCCCGGAGGTCGACGGCAGCGAAGCAACCGCTTCTTTCGACGCCACGGTCGTCGCCATCCGCGGCGAGCAGCGTTTTGTCATCCTCGGCACGGTGACCCAACCCGAGCGTCTGCGGGCCCATCTCCGCCTCGAAGATGGAGAGTGGAAGATTCACCGCGTGGAGCTATCCGGGGACGCGGAGAGGCGGGAGTAAATCACCCAGGTACTCTGGGATGCCGATCAAATATATCTTCGTGATCTCCGCTGTGGCCCCTCTCCCAACCGGAGCTCCACTTCCGCGTTCAGATCGAGTCCAGCGAACTCTTTCCTCAAGTACTTGAGGTAACCCGCGCCGGCGATCATCGCCGCGTTGTCCGTGGACAACGAGATGCTCGGGAAGAAGACCGGAGCTCCCAGCTTCTTAGCCAACCGGCCGAACTCGGAGCGCAACCTGCTGTTGGCGGCCACGCCGCCCGAAACCAAAATGCTGCGGGCCTTGACGCGCCGGGAGACGCGTTTCGTCCTGGCCACGAGCGCATCGACGACCGCCTTCTGAAAACCAGCCGCTAAATCCACGATGTCCCGCCGATCCAAAGGATCCTCGCCGGCGGCAAGAGGCTCAATGCCGCGCTCGTGAATGACTCGAAGCACGGCCGTCTTCAGCCCGCTGAAGCTGAAGTCGTCACTTCCATCCGAAATCTTGGCCACTGGCAGGGGAATCGCGCGCGGGTCGCCGTGGCCGGCGAGACCATCCAGTATCGGGCCGCCCGGATAACCAAGCCCCAACCGCTTCGCGACCTTGTCGTAGGCTTCCCCCGCGGCATCGTCCCGCGTCTTCCCGAGAAGCTCGTAGCGCGCCTCTTCCCTCATGAAATAGAGACCGGTATGCCCCCCGGAGACGACCAGGGAGAGCGCGGGATGAGGAATGGGTTCCGTGGCGGGGCGTTCCATGTAGGCCGCGCGAATGTGACCTTCCAGGTGATCGACGGCGAGGAGAGGAATCCCGCGCGCGTAGGCGATCGATTTCCCGAAGCAGAGACCAACCAGCAGCGAGCCGATGAGGCCCGGCCCCTGGGTCACCGCCACCGCGTCGATTGCGGCGAGATCGACTCCCGCCCGTTCGAGGGCGCCCGCGACGATCGGGCCGATGTGTGCCAAGTGCTGCCGGGAAGCGAGCTCGGGCACGACC
>JBOGJF010000617.1:0-3750 GCA_050747785.1 Vicinamibacteria bacterium | reverse complement strand
CTGCTTCGAAAATCCGATGTGCCCACGGATGTCGCGTACCGGAACCGCTGGGACGCGACACGAGGCTCCGAAACACTGTCCATGAAGCTCCGGCGCTACATCCTGTCCTTTCTGAGTCTCCCGGATCCCCATAGGAACTGGATCCTGCCCGCGGTGATCGAAGCCGTCCGCGTAGTTCGGCGCGAAGAGATCGGATGTATTCTCACCTCTTGCCCTCCGTATTCCGCCCATCTGGTCGGCCTGCTGGTCAAGTGGATTACCGGCGTCCGGTGGTGGATAGCCGATTTTCGCGACCCATGGATGACGACCGGCGCCAAGGCGCTCTCCCCCACCTGCTCGGCCTCGTTGGGCATCGAGCGATGGATGGAACGAACCGTCGTCAGAAATGCCGACCGGGTCATCGCGAATACCGAGATGCTGTGCGAAGGCCTCAAGAGGGCTTACGGTTCGCTCTCGCCAGAGCGGTTCATCTGTATCACGAACGGGTTCGATCGCGAGTTCTTCTCGAGCTTCGCACACCTGCACAAGGACAGGACTTTTACTATCATTTACGCCGGTAGCTTCTATTTCGGGAGAACGCCGGAGCCCGTCTTTCAGGCCGTCCACGACCTCCTTCGGGAGGGTGCGGTCGCACGGCAAGACATACGCGTCCGACTTGTCGGCCAGTGTCGGTCCGTGGAAGGCCGACCGATCGCTGAGTTGATCGAACGCTACGGGCTGGGCAACGTGGTTGAGGTGCTCGAGTCCGTCTCTTACAACCAGGCCATAGAGATGATCAGGCGGAGCCATCTCGCCTTGCTTCTGGCTCCCAATCAACCGTATCAGATCCCGGCGAAGATTTACGACTACATGGGAGCGGGAACCCGTGTGCTGGCTCTGGCCAAGGAAGGAGCCACCGCCGATTTGATCCGGAAAACCGAGATCGGAGCGGTATTTGACCCATCTGACATCGCTGGCATCAAGAGCTTCGTGGGGCGATCTCTCGAGGAATGCGGAACGGCGGGGTGCTGGATCAAACCGGATGCCGCGAACCAGTACGATCTTGATTCGATTTCGCGTCGGCTGGCAGATGAATTAAATGGTCTCTGCGTCATGGAGCCGGGCCCCGACGCACCGTCGCGCGTCTCCAGCTTCCATCGACGATGAGATCGAAGCCGAGCGCGTAGTGCAATCGGGGAGGCCCGTGTTAAGTGCCATTGGGAAGACAGCGATCCGATCCCTGATTCCGCTCTCGATGCGGAAACGCATGGCCCTTTGGGTCCATCAGCAGCAGTGGATCACCCTGCACCGCCGGTCGTGGTGGTCCGTTGAACTCATCCGGGATTTTGCAGAAAGAGACGTGAACGCCTATCACAAGTTCTTGTGGGCGCATCATTTGGGCTACGCCGAGCCCTATGAAGTCTCGACCCGGTTCGGTCCCGAGCAGGTGAGGCCGTCGCGCCTGCTCTTTTTCGCCGAGCTGCGCCAGTGCATGAAAGCATTGGGCGTTTCAGCAAAGGAAATCCGGGAAGTTCTGGAAGTCGGCTGTTCGCTTGGCTACCAATTGCGGTATCTGGAGACGGATCTGTTTCCCGGGGCCACCGTGCTCGACGGGATCGATATCGACGAGCATGCCATACGGTCCGGCAAAGAATACCTCGGCACCGTCGGATCGAATGTTCGTCTGCGCTGCGGCGATATCCAGCACCTGGACGAGTTGCTCGCGGGTCGCATCTACGATCTCATCATTTGCACCGGAGTTCTGATGTATCTGAAGGAAACCGAGGCGATCGGCATAGTGCGCGCGATGCTGTCTCACAGCCGGGTCATGGTGGCGATGGCGGGGCTGGCCCATCCAATGCTGGAGGATGCGACGCTTGAACACTCCGCGGTGCGCGAGCGCGACAACACGTTTATTCACAATCTGGACACCATGGTGAAAAACACGGGCGGCAAGGTGCTGGCGAGACGGTGGGACGGCGATCGGCAACTGGAAGGACAGACCATCTATTTCGTTTTCGCGGCTCCTCGATGAGTCGTAACCGCACCCGCGGGAGTAATCAGGGAGCAGCGATGACGACGGACATCCAGGCGCATTTCGGAGCGGGATTCTCCTCATCGGTCCGCTTCCGTGTCTCAGGGGCGATGGTAGACCGTTTCGCGGCGCTCACCGGTGATCGAAGCGCGCTTCATGTCAGCGACGCCTTCGCAAGCAGATCCATCTACCGCCAGCCCGTGGTTCATGGGATCCTGCCTGTCGCCTTTCTCTCACTGGTGGATGGTTTGCGGATCGGCGGCCTGGTTTGCAGACCGAAGACGATCAGCGGCCGGTTCACGAATCCGGTCTATGTCGGCGATCCGCTCTCGCTGCACGTTGAGCTTGCCAAGGATCAGCCGTCGTCGTCCGACGTCGCTTTCAATTATCACCTTGCAAAGGTGGCTTCAAACGCCACGGTCACTACCGGATCGATCACGCTGACCTATCGCAGAGGAAATCCGGAACCCGCAGAATGGCCAGCCGACGACAGCACGATGGCCGGGCTGCTCGTCGGCCCGCTCCCGGCTTTGTGCCTTGGCCCCGACGACATCTCTAAGGGAAGGTCGGACGGCTTCGATTTCGAGGTTACCGAGAGAGCAATCGGGTCCTTCGTTGAGGTTCTCGCCCAAGGCATCGATGGGAAGGATTCCTTTCGACGAATCGTCAGCCAAGGCGCCTTTCACTATCCTAATCTCCTGGCCATCACACTTCTTTCAACCCTGGTCGGGACGCGTCTGCCCGGCGATTCGGCTACATTCCTTGAATATTCCGCCCGGCTGGAGAAGGAAATCGAGCCAGGCAAGCCTTATCGCTTGGAAGGGGTCGTCACTCATGTCTCTCGCGCGACGAGAATTCTCAAGGCAGGCGTTTCCATCTTTGGAAACCGCGATCGAGAAATCGATGCCACACTCCAGGGTCGAGTAACTGCCCTGGTGAACCAACCACATCGGATCATGCCGACCATCCAGGATATGAAGACGGCGTCGGCCCCAGACATGGGAATCAGCGGCAAAGTCGTTCTGATCACCGGAGCGAGTCGAGGCATCGGAGAGACCATCGCGAAGCTGCTCTCGCTCTATGGAGCCCGCATTATCGTCAATTACCATCGTGGTAAAGACGACGCTGACCGGATTGTGCAGGAGATCGCGACGGAGGGCGGGGATGCGATCGCTGTTCAAGCGGACGTGACTCGGCTCGAGCAGGTCCGGAAGATGGTCGCTGAGGCGAAAGATCGATACGGGCCGATAGGTGTACTGGTCAACAATGCCGTCCGAGATTTTCGGGCAATCCCCTTTCTCAGCCTCACGTGGGATGAAATTCAGATGGAGCTGGACGTCGTCGCCAAGGGGGCCTTCCACTGCTGCCAGGAAGTGATTCCCCAGATGCTCGCGGCCGGCGGAGGAAAGATCATCAATATCTCATCCGTCGCGGTGGACAATCCGCCTCCCGATCAGGCGAAATACGTGCTGGCCAAGTCCGCGCTGGTGGGACTGACCCGGAGCCTGTCCATCGAGTTTGCGCCCAGGAACATCCAGGTCAACCTGGTTGTTCCCAACTTCGTCGAAACCGACCTCGTGGCCCATATTCCGGAGGGTTTCAGAGCAAGGATCGCTCGCGATACACCCATGCAGCGTCTCGGATCTCCGCTCGAGGTGGCCCAGGCAGTGGTTTTCCTGGCTTCGTCGTTTTCTTCTTTTACGACCGGCCAGAAAATCATGGTCACGGGTGGGGGG
>JBOGJF010000616.1:0-4152 GCA_050747785.1 Vicinamibacteria bacterium | reverse complement strand
GTATAAAGTCTTCACCGAAACCAAGCCACAGCGATTGACCAGTTTCCCGCTGAGGCTGGTCATGGCGGCAAGGAATTTCGCACATTAAGGGTAGGTTTTCTTGGCGAGTTGGTGTCTATACTCGGGTAGCTGCGGTGTCGCTTCGCCCTTTGCGGCACCGGCAGGGCCCCCGATTCGAGGGTTCGGAGGCAGGGGTAATGGCGACGTCGAAGAACGATATTTCGTTGATCGTGGACTCTAGCAAGACGGCGGGTGGTGCGGCCAGCGGTCGGGCTGGATTGAAATTCGAACGGTACTTCACCAATGAAGGCACGTCGCCCTTCGACAGTATCGAATGGGAAACCCGAGATGCGGTCATTGCCAACGAAAAGGGAGAGGTGATTTTCGAGCAGCGGGGCGTCGAGGTCCCCGCCGGCTGGTCGCAGATGGCGACCAACATCGTCGTTTCCAAGTATTTCCACGGCATGCAGGAAACTCGCGAACGCGAGCACAGCGCCCGCGAGCTCGTCGGCCGCGTCGTGGATACGCTGACCCGGTGGGGCAGCGAGGGCGGCTACTTCGCGAGCGACACGGACGCTCACTGCTTTCACGACGAGCTCGCGTTCCTTCTGCTGAACCAATTCGCTTCGTTCAACTCGCCTGTCTGGTTCAACTGCGGCATCGAGGCCAAGCCACAGTGCTCGGCGTGTTTCATCAACTCCGTCGAGGACACGATGGACTCGATTCTGTCGCTGGCCAAGACGGAGGGCATGCTCTTCAAGTGGGGCTCCGGCACCGGCACCAACCTCTCGCCGCTGCGCAGCTCGCGCGAGAGACTCTCGGGAGGCGGGATCGCGAGCGGCCCGGTCTCCTTCATGAAGGGCTACGATGCCTTCGCCGGCGTGATCCGGAGCGGCGGTAAGACCCGCCGCGCGGCGAAAATGGTCATCCTCAACATTGATCACCCTGACATCATGGACTTCATCGACTGCAAAGTGCGGGAAGAGAAGAAGGCTTGGGCGTTGATCGACGCCGGCTACGATCCGTCCTTCAACGGCGAGGCCTACGCGTCCATCTTCTATCAGAACGCGAATCACAGCGTCCGCGTCACCGACGAGTTCATGCAGGCAGTCGAGGAAAACCGCGAGTGGACGACACGAGCCCTAACAGACGGTCGGCCGATGGACCGCTTCCCTGCCCGTGAGTGTCTGCGCAGGATTTCCGAATCGACCTACGTGTGTGGCGACCCGGGCATGCAGTTCGACACCACTATCAATCACTGGCACACGTCCAAGGCGACCGCCCGTATCAACGCCTCCAATCCCTGCTCCGAGTACATGTATCTGGATGACAGCGCCTGCAACTTGGCATCGCTCAACCTCATGAAGTTCCGCAAGCCGGACGGCACGTTCAACGTCGATGGGTTCCGCCACGCGGTCTGTACCCTGACGACCAGCATGGAGATCATCGTCGGCAATGCCAGCTATCCCACCGAGAAAATCGGGAAGAACTCGCACGACTACCGCCCCCTGGGTTTGGGATACGCGAATCTCGGCGCCCTGCTCATGTATCAGGGGATTCCCTACGACAGTCAGAAGGGACGGGACACCGCCGCCGCGATCACCGCGGTCATGACCGGTGAGGCCTACCTGCAGTCGGCGGGCATTGCAGCCAAGCTCGGACCGTTCGCCGGCTACGCGAAGAACAAGGAGCCAATGCTCGAGGTCATGGAGATGCACCACGCGGCGACCGACCAGATCGATCCCGCGCAGGTGGAGCCGGACCTCTACCGCGCCGCGCGCGAGGTGTGGGACGACACCGTCGAAGCGGGCCGCCGGTTCGGATATCGGAACGGTCAGGCCTCGGTGCTGGCGCCGACCGGAACCATCGGCCTCATGATGGATTGCGACACGACCGGGGTCGAGCCCGATCTAGCGCTCGTGAAGTACAAGAAGCTGGTAGGCGGTGGGGTGATGAAGATCGTGAACCAGACCGTTCCGCCGGCGCTCGAGCGGCTGGGCTACCAGAAGCAAGAGGTCAAGGCCATCGTCGACTACGTGCACGAGAACGGGCACATCGAGGGTGCACCCGGCTTGCGCGCGGAGCATCTACCCGTGTTCGACTGCGCGGTCGTGCCGCCGGGCGGCAAGCGCTCGATTCACTACATGGGTCACGTAAAGATGATGGCCGCCGTGCAGCCCTTCCTCTCCGGCGCCATCTCCAAGACGGTCAACATGCCGCAGGAAAGCACCGTCGAGGAGATCATGCACACGTACATCGAGGCCTGGAAGCTCGGGCTCAAGGCGATCGCCATCTACCGCGACGGAAGCAAGCGCACGCAGCCGCTCAATACGATCGCCGCCGCCAAAGAAGGTACCGCGGAGCTACCCAAGCGGCCGGTTCAGCGGAGGATGCCCGTCGAGCGGCAGGCCCTCACCCACAAGTTCAACATCGCCGGACACGAGGGCTACATCACGGTGGGCCTCTACGATGACGGGAGCCCGGGGGAGATCTTCATCAACATGTCGAAGGAAGGCTCGACCGTCTCCGGCCTGATGGACGCATTCGCGCGCGCCATCTCCTACGCCTTGCAGTACGGAGTTCCCCTCGAGGTTCTGGTAGACAAGTTCTCCCACACCCGCTTCGAGCCATCCGGCTTCACGGGTAACCCGGAGATCCCGTACGCGAAGTCGATCACCGACTATATCTTCCGTTGGCTGGCGGTGAAGTTCATGACCCCCGAACAGCGGCGGGCGGCGGGGGTGGTCCCGGAAGCGACGGCCACGCCGGCGGCACCTGACACCAAGGACAACGGACGGGCCGGCGTTCCACCGACGCTCCATGCCACCCCCGAGCGGGTCAACTCGAATGGGATCTCGGATTCGGCTCCCCGGGTGTTCGATGATGCTCCTCCCTGTTCGGTCTGCGGATCCATCATGGTGAGGAACGGGAGCTGCTACAAGTGTCTCAATTGTGGGACGACCAGCGGTTGTTCCTGAAAAACAGGATTCCAGCGAATGTGACGCGCCTCACATTATTCGACGGGCGTCGCGAGTAATAAAGATCCTTCCAGGAATGACGGGGGCGGCCCCCACCTCCGCGAGTCCCTTCATTCCAACGGCGTGATCAAGCGGCGCGTGCGGCCGCGGCAACGAGGGATGACTGCCATGCCCCGATCCAAAAGAATGCGTTTCTTCACGCCCTCGGTACTCTTGGCGGGCACGGCGTTCCTTGCGATCCATCCCGTCGCCGCGGGGGCCTTCGCCTCGCGACAGGAAGCGGGACCACCGGGTTCGCCTCTCATCGCTCACGATCCGGTGGAGTGCGTCGTCGAGGAGCGCCATCCCCTCTTCCGAGCCAGCGTGGCGACGGCGGAAGGGCTTCACACCGTCAAGCTCTACTTTCACGCTCAGGACTACAACGACTTTTACTACGTCGAGATGGTAGACCGGGGCAGCGGGGCCTACGAGGCTTCCTTGCCCATCGCGGCGCCGGAAACGGCAGCCTTCGTCTACTACATCGAGGCCGTGGATCTCCTGTTCAATACCTCCCGCACGGAAGAGTACGTCACGCGGGTCACCTCGGACCAAGACTGTGACAGCGAAGAAGGGCCGCCGCCCATCGTCGTGGGAAGCACGGCTCCGGGCGCCGCGGTCATCCCACCCGGGTTCGCCGCCACGGGAATCGAGCGATTCATCAGCTCCACGGGAGCGGCAACCGGCGTGGGTGGTGGAGGTCTCGGAACGGTTGGAGTGGTCGCAATCGGAGGCGGTGTCGCGGCCGGAGTGACCGCCGGCGTGCTGGGGGGTGACGACGAGCCCACCCCCGATCCGCCCGCTCCGCCGCCACCGCCAACTCCCGTTCCGCCAGAGCCCCCCGAGCCTCAGGGAACGGACCCGGTCGCCTGTTTCCATACCGATCCCAATCCCCCGGTCCTCGATGTCAACGAGCCCATTCGGTTCGATGGCTCCTGCTCCACCGCCGACGAGCCCCAAGCGCAGCTCGCCGACGAGGACAGGATCCAGATGTACCAATGGAAATTCGGTGACGGTCGACCCGACAAGGAAGGCCGGGTCGTCAATCACATTTATGTCCGAGGCGGCAGCTTCTTCGCGAGGCTCACGGTCGAGGATTCTCTGGGCAATACGGATACGATGGAAGTCGAGATCATCG
>JBOGJF010000615.1:0-7469 GCA_050747785.1 Vicinamibacteria bacterium | reverse complement strand
ATGTAGCAGACCAGCGCGTAGAAATGTCGCACGCCGAGTGCGAAGAGCACCCCTCCGGTTCCGAGCCCGAGCACGGTGGGCCAAAGGAAGTTCCGTCGGAGGCTGTCGAGTGAGCTCTTCCGCCAGGCCAGCAAGGGCCCAACGCCGGTCAGGAACAAGAGGAGCAGACCGATGGGGACGTTGATCTTGTTGAAGAAGGGCGGGCCGACACTCACCCTCTCACCTTGAATCGCCTCCGAGAACACCGGAAAGAGCGTTCCCCATAGGACCGCGAAGCAGGCGGCCAGGAAGAGAAGGTTGTTGAAGAGGAAGCTCGATTCGCGCGACGCGAGCGAGTCGAGCTCGTTCTCGCTCTTCAACAGCGGGAGACGCGAGATCACGAGCCAGGTGCAAAAGGCCGCCGCCACGATGATGAACGCGAGGAATATCTGCGCGAACTCGGACTCGGCGAAGGCGTGCACTGAGGAGACGATGCCGCTTCGAGTCAGGTACGTGCCGAGAATGCAAAGAAGATACGTGACGATCACCAGCGAGACGTTCCAGACCTTGAGCATGCCCTTGCGCTCCTGGATCATGACGGAGTGCAGATAGGCGGTGCCGGTGAGCCACGGCATCAGCGAGGCGTTCTCCACCGGATCCCAGGCCCAGTAGCCTCCCCAGCCGAGCTCCACGTAGGCCCACCGGCCTCCCAGAATAATTCCCGTCCCCAGGAAGAACCAGGAGAAGAGCGTCCAGCGCCGGGTCGTGGTAATCCATTCGGAGCCGAGCTGCCGAGAAAGGAGCGCCGCCACGCAAAAAGCGAACGGAATCGCGAAGCTCACGTATCCCGTGTAGAGGATCGGCGGGTGGATGACCATGATCGGATGCTGCAGCAGCGGGTTCAGTCCCCGTCCATCCGGTGGCGCCCAGACTTGGTGCCCCGAGGCGGTGACCATCGCGAGCTGCTCGAAGGGATTCGTCACCCAGTAGTTCATGTAGGTGAAGAAGAGGATGATGACTCCCAGCGTTGCGACCACGTACGGCATGAGCTCCCGATTCTTCCCGCGATTCATCAGAACCGCGGCCCCACTGAACAGGATGAGCAGCCAGCTCCAGAAGAGCAGGGAGCCGTCGTTACCCGCCCAGAGAGAGGCGATCTTGTAGAACGTGGGTAAGTCGCGGTTCGAGTAG
The DNA here is from genome assembly GCA_050747785.1 of Vicinamibacteria bacterium. GTDB lineage: Bacteria > Acidobacteriota > Vicinamibacteria > Marinacidobacterales > DATDRI01 > CBDANW01. Next base: position 6,299 of record JBOGJF010000615.1, on the reverse strand, counting down.
TTGGCGACGTACTCGAAGCGGAAATCACTCCGGTAGAGCAGCGTGACGAGCGAGAACGTGGCCGCGGTGGATAGCGCGACGCAGGCGAGAATCGCTCGCTCCCCGCTGGCCACGAGTCCCGGGCGGCCTCTTCGGACGCCGAGCAGCGACGCGGCGACCGCGTAGGCGGCCACCACGAAGATGGCCATCAAGGAGAAATTGCCAAGATGATGCATGCGATGACTTCGAGGTCAACTAGACCGGACCGAGCCAGGCCAAGGATCATGAGGCGATGGTTCGGCGCGTTTACTGTTGTCGGCCGTCAGCTCTCCGGACGCGTCTCCGTTTTTCCGCCGTAAGTCGCTTCGTACTTAGAGGCGCACTTCGCTTGAACCATGGAAGCCTCGAAGGAGCCGTCCTTGTACTGGCCTTCCGCCAGTGCCTCGGACTCGTCGATCAAGGTGTCGGGCAGAGGGTCGGTTCCGACATAGCGAACGGCGAGGACGTTGTCGTCCTGGCTGATTTGGAACTCGACCGCGCCGTCACGCCTCACGATCGATCCGGGAACCACGGTTCCCCCGACCCGCAACCGAACGCCTTCCGCTCGCGGGCCCATGGCCTTGAGCTCCGAAACCGTTTGGTAGTAAGCCTTGCCCTCCTCGAAGCCGGAGATCGCCAGCCAGAGTACCGAGCCCAGAATCAGCAGTGTACCCGCGATGAATTTGAACTTCTTCGGTGGCATGGAACGCTCCTCCGTGGCGGCTGGCCGTCCACTGATCTCACCCGGATTATAACAGCCGGCAAGCGGCTGGGAAAGCCAAGTGCGCTCCCGGGCCCACCCCGCCCGGTTGGGCTCGAGTTGCCATCTCGCCACCAGTCTACAGGTTGGAAAAGGCTTGCGTCCTTTCCGCTGCCCCTTTAACATGTCCGCCCGAATGGTAAAACGATGGAGCATCCAACCGGGGGCCTATGGAAGTTTTCTCGCATGACTTGCTGATCGTCGGGGGGGGAGGCGCCGGTTTGAGGGCCGCCATCGCTGTCGCCGAAACGAACCCCAAGCTCAGCCTGGCGGTCGTATCCAAGGTCTACCCCATGCGCAGCCACACCGTCTCCGCCGAGGGCGGAGCGGCGGCAGTCATCAAGTCCGACGACAGCCTCGATGCACACGCCTACGACACCATCTCCGGGGCCGACTGGCTATGCGATCAGGACGCGGTGGAAATTTTCGTCAAAGAAGCTCCCGAGGAAATGTTGCAGCTCGAGCACTGGGGCTGCCCGTGGAGCCGGCTCCCGGACGGCAAGGTTGCGGTCCGGCCTTTTGGCGGAATGAAAATCGAGCGGACTTGGTTCGCCGCCGACAAGACCGGGTTTCACATGTTGCATGCTCTCTTCCAGACGACGCTGAAGTACGATCCCATCCAGCGCTACGACGAGTTCTTCGTGACCAAACTCTTGGTCGAAGAGGGGCGCTGCCAGGGCGTCGTCGCTATCGAGCTCGCGACCGGAAAGATCGTGGCCATCCTCGCGAAGAGCGTCATCGTCTGCACGGGTGGATGCGGGAAAGTATTCCCTTTCACCACTAACGCGAACATCAAGAATGGCGACGGCATGGCGCTCGCGTATCGCGCCGGGGTTCCCCTAAAGGACATGGAGTTCGTCCAATACCACCCAACTGGGCTGCCGTTCACTGGAATCCTCATCACCGAAGCGTCGCGCTCGGAGGGGGGCTGGCTCCTCAACAAAGACGGCTACCGTTACCTGCAAGACTATGACTTGGGCACGCCCCAGCCCCACCCCGTCTTGCGCTCGATGGAACTCGGTCCTCGCGACCGCCTCTCACAAGCCTTCGTCAAAGAGCAAGAAAAAGGCCGGACCCTGGAAGGGCGCTATGGAACCTACGTTCATCTGGACATCCGGCATTTGGGAGAGAAGAAAATCGACAAGAAGCTGCCGTTCGTGCGCGAGCTCTGCCTGAAGTACGTGGGCCTCGATCCCGTCCACGAGATGATCCCGGTCCGCCCGGTCGTTCACTACATGATGGGGGGCGTGCACACCGATATCCACGGCGCCACGCCTCTACCGGGGCTCTTTGCCGCAGGCGAGGTGGCGTGTGTGAGTATCAACGGGGCCAATCGTCTGGGCTCGAACTCGCTCACGGAGCTTCTGGTATTCGGGGCACGCGCCGGCCGGGCGGCTGCCGATTTCGCTGTCGAGAACCGGGAGAAGAACGCGGGCCCTGCCGTGCTGGGGCAGGCGCAAGACGAGGAGAGGCGCCTGCGCGAGGAGTTCTTGAACAAGACGGGCGGGAAAGAACGCATCGCCGAGCTGCGCAGCGAGATGCAGAAGACGATGGAGGAGTCGGCGGGGATTTATCGCAACGGTCCCGACTTAGTGAAGGCAACGGAGAAGACGGGGAGACTTCAGGAACGTTTCAAGACCGTTGCGATCGAGGATCGAAGCCACACGTTCAACACGGAGTTGACCGCGGCTCTGGAGCTTTCCTACATGCTGGACGTGGCCGAGGCCATCCTCCATTCCGCCAAGGCCCGCACCGAATCCCGCGGCTCCCATCAGCGCACCGATCATCCGGAGCGCGACGACGGGAAGTTCTTGGCTCATACGCTGGCTTACCAGGCGCCGAACGGCGCTCCACGCATCGAGTACCTACCGGTGACCATCACTCGCTGGCCGCCCGGGAAGCGGGTCTATGGAAAGTAGGTGACATGGCTGACACGATAACCCTCGCCATCGCGCGTTACCGGCCAGAACAGGAGTCGGAGCCGACATTCCAGGATTTCGACGTTCCTTTTCGAAAGGACTGGGCGATCCTGGATGCGCTGAACTACGTCAAGGACCAGGTCGACGGCTCTCTCTCGTTCCGTTGGTCCTGCCGCATGGGGGTTTGCGGCAGCTGCGGCATGATGGTGAATGGACAGCCAACGCTCACTTGTGCGGCGTTTCTGTCGAGCTATCTGCCCGGCCCTATCAAGGTCGAGCCCTTGCGCTTCTTTCCGATCATCCGCGATCTGGTCGTGGATATCACCGAGTTCATGGAAAAGCTCAAGAAGGTCAAGCCCTGGCTCGTTCGTCGCGAGGAGAAGCCCCTTTCCGAGGGTGAGTACTTACAAACCCCGGCAGAGCTCGACAGCTACAAGCACCACAGCATGTGTATCAACTGCCTGCTCTGCTACGCCGCTTGTCCGGTGATCGGGCTCGAGCCGGGCTTCATCGGCCCCGCTGCCATCGCTTTGGCACAGCGGTACAATCTGGATTCGCGCGACCAGGGCTCGTCCGATCGGCTCGCGGCTCTATCAGGGGACGAGGGCATGTGGCAGTGCACGTTCGTGGGTGAGTGTACGGAAGTCTGCCCCAAGGGGGTGGATCCGGCCGGCGCCATCCAGCAATACAAACTCACCGGCGCCACCCACTGGCTCAAATCCGTTCTGCTACCGTGGGGCTCGAAATGAGCGATCAGGTGCACTACACGCTCTATCACCCGAAGTGGTACCGACGACCGGTCTCCGTCTGGTGGTGGCTCGAGCGGTGGCCTTACACTAAGTTCGTTCTTCGCGAGCTCACGAGCGTCGCGGTCGGCTCATTCGCGCTCTTGACGCTCTGGCAGCTCAGTGCCCTCCACGGGGGCGAGGCAGCCTACCAAGATTTCCTTGCCCGCCTGGAATCCCCTGCGTTCATTGCCCTGAGCGTGTTCTGCCTCGGTGGAATCCTGTTTCACGCACTCACCTGGTTTCACCTCGCCCCCAAGGCGATGGTGGTTCGGCTCGCCGGCAGGCGTGTGCCCGATGGATGGATCGTCGTCTCCAACTATGTCGGCTGGATAGCGGTCTCGGCGATCGTTGTCTGGATCTGGGTGAGTGGATAGACGTTGAAAAAACTGACCCCGCTTCTGTGGTTTCTCTTCAGTGCCGGGGGCACGGTGGCCGCCCTACTGTTTCCCGTACACCTGTTCATCATCGGCATCGCGGTCCCGATGGGGTGGTTGGACCCGCCTAGCCATGCATCTCTTCTCGAGACGGTGAGGCATCCTTTGACCAGGTTTTATCTCTTCGTGCTCGTCTCGCTGCCGCTCTTTCATGCCGCCCATCGCTTTCGCTACACGCTCTACGACGGGCTGAAGGTCAAGCACCTGACAGCACTCATCGTTACCGGGTGCTACGGCACCGCCCTTGCCGGAAGCGCGGCCGCCGCATACTTGCTCTTGAGTCTTCCCTGACGAGGAGACTTGTGCCGTTTAAACTCAAACCGATTCACAAAGAAGCAATCGGCTCGGCGCTGGAGAAGGCCGTTCGGTATCGCGTGCTGAACGAGCCGCTGGAAGCAGAAAGCATCTGTCGGGACGTGTTGGAAGTCGAACCCGACAATCAGGAAGCGATTGCGACGCTGCTCTTGGCACTAACCGATCAGTTTCCGGGCGGTCTCGGCCCTCGGGTACGCCAAGCCAATGAGTTGGCAACGCGCCTCAAGACTGAGTACGAGAGGTCGTACTACTCGGGTATCGTTTGGGAGCGCCAGGCGAAGTGCCAGTACGAGCAAAAGGTGCCGGGTCGGGGCTACGCGGCCTATCAGGGTTTGCGCAGGGCCATGGAGTTCTACGAAAAGGCTGAAAAACTTCGGCCGCCGGGAAACGACGATGCCCTGCTCCGATGGAACACCTGCGTGCGGTTCATCGAGTCCCATGCCGATATTGTTCCCGAGCCGGCAACCTCGGGCGAGCACCAACTGGAGTAGCTTCGCACCAACCGCCGCGAGTAATCTCCGAGATGACCCTAGATGATTTTGTTCAGCGAGCTCTATAAATCAGCCGTTGCCAAAAAGGCGGTGATGGCCATTACCGGCACCGTCCTTTTCGGCTTCGTTCTGGGACACATGGCGGGAAACCTGAAGATCTTTCAGGGCACCGAGAGTTTCAACGCCTACAGCAAGTGGTTGCGTGAGGTGGGCTATCCGCTCCTCCCTCATGGGGGAGCCCTCTGGCTGGTCCGCGTCGTGCTCTTGGTTGCGGTAGTGCTTCACATCTGGTCGGCGGTGGAGCTGACACGCATGAGTCGGCGCGCTCGCCCCGATGACTATGTTCGTCGCCGCGGACTTCAGCTAGACTACGCGGCTCGCACGATGCGATGGAGCGGCGTCCTAGTCGGTTCTTACGTCGTTTACCACTTGATGCACTTGACGTTCGGCACCGTGCATCATGATTTCGTGGCCGGGAACCCTTATCATAATTTGATCTCGGGCTTTCAGTTATGGCCGGTTTCTGCGGTCTATTTGGCGGCCAACGTGTTGCTCGGATTTCACCTCTATCACGGCCTCTGGAGTATTTTTCAGTCTCTAGGCTGGAACGATGGTGGTTACGGCGGTTGGCGGCGAGGTTTCGCCATCACATTCTCCGTCCTTACAACGCTCGGCTTCATATCCGTCCCCTTGGCGGTTATGACCCGCGTCGTATCCTAAGTCCCATGGCGTTCGATGCGAGGGTGCCCGCAGGTTCACTGGAGCACAAGTGGCTCGGCCATCGGGATCATCTAAGGCTGGTGGCACCCGCCAATCGACCGAAGTTCGAGGTCATCATCGTCGGGACCGGGCTGGCGGGGGCCTCGGCGGCAGCCACGCTGGGCGAAGCAGGCTACAGCGTCAAGGCCTTCACGTTCCATGACAGCCCGAGACGCGCCCATTCCATCGCCGCGCAGGGAGGGATCAACGCCGCCAAGAACTACCGGAACGACGGCGACAGCGTGTTCCGCCTCTTCTACGACACGATCAAAGGAGGAGACTTCCGTTCTCGGGAGGCCAACGTGTACCGGCTCGCGGAGCTGAGCGTCGAGATCATTGATCAAGCTGTCGCGCAAGGCGTTCCCTTCGCTCGCGAGTACGGAGGGTGCCTCGACAACCGTTCCTTCGGAGGCGCCCAGGTGGCGCGAACTTTCTACGCCCGCGGCCAGACCGGCCAGCAACTGCTGCTCGGCGCTTACCAAGCGATGGCGCGTCAGATCGAGGCGGGCACGGTCAAAGTCTTTCCGCGCACGGAGATGCTCGACCTGGTGGTCGATGAGGGGAGAGCACGAGGGATTGTCGCGCGGAATCTTGTCACCGGCGAGATTTCCCGCCACGCGGCACACGCCGTGGTTCTGGCGACCGGCGGTTACAGCAACGTCTACTACCTTTCCACCAACGCGAAGGCGTCCAACGTCACCGCCATATGGCGAGCCTATCGCCGCGGAGCCTACTTCGCCAATCCCTGCTTCACACAAATCCATCCCACGTGCATACCACCTTCGGGGGAGTTCCAGTCCAAGCTCACGCTGATG
>JBOGJF010000614.1:0-2389 GCA_050747785.1 Vicinamibacteria bacterium | reverse complement strand
ACGTTGATCTTGTTGCTTCCCTCGAGGCGGGTGACGGAACAGGTGTTTCGGGTGAGGGCGTGCAGGAAGGGACTCTCCAGTTGAAGCTGCCGTAAGAACCCGGGATCGCGCACGGATTGGTCGAGGCTCAGGAATTGTCCGCGCTTCGGCTCACTTTCCGTCATCGCAAGCCCCCGAAAGTAGGTCGCGACCGCGGGGATGATACGAGGCTCGAACTCGTACGCATCGATCTTGGAAAGAGCGGCGAGAAGGCGACGGACCGAAGAGGAAACGCGCGGCGTCGAGCCATGGCTGGGCTCACCCGATGCGACCAGGCGAAGCCACAGCGGAACCTTCTGGGTTACCTCGACGCCGAAAACGATGCCGTCTCCATCGCGACTTCCATTTCCACCTTCGTTCAGCAGGAATCCCACGTCGTCGAAGATCTCGGGACGGTTCTCGACCAGCCAACCCGCGCCGAAAAAGCCGCCGGCCTCTTCGTCTGCGGTGGCCACGAAGAGGACGTCACGCCGCAGCGGTCTGCCCGCGCGGTGGAGGGCGACGAACGCCTGGAACTGGAGCATCGCGGTCGACTTCATGTCGAGAGCGCCGCGGCCGTAAAGCACACCGTTCCGGATCTCGGCGGCGAGAGGAGCGACGCTCCAATGGCTTTCGTCCGCGGGGACGACGTCGGTGTGGTTGAGCAGCACCAGTGCCGCCTCGTCACCTCCCTCCAGGCGGGCCCAGAGGTTACCTCGTCCCGGCGCGGACTCCGCGGTCTCGTAAGGGATTCCCTCCTCCTCGAGAAGCTTTGCGAAGAACTCCACGGCACGTGTTTCGTTTCCGGGAGGATTGGTCGTATCGATGCGCAGGTATTGCTGGAGGCGATGAACCGTCTCGTCCTCGAGTGATTCGCTCTGGGAGAGCGCCGGAGTGGAAACGAGAGCGAAGAGGACCGTCAGAGTGCAACCCAGTTGCGCGTTCACTGGTGAGCGGATCCCGGTTGCGTCGTCTCTAGAAGAGCCCCGCAGATCTCCATGCCGCCGCCCCCCGGTTTCTTCACGACGCGGTAGTGGGAAATCGTCCGACCGATCAAAGAGTCTCCAATCAGGGACGCGCGGGTCCCCGCCGGAGTGCCATTATAGATGGCGCCTCGAATTTCGACTAGCGCGGGCGTGTCGTGCCCTCGTGCAGCACCGCGTGCTCATCCGCTCCGGCGCGAGCAGCCTCGCCGTCGATATGCGCGGTCGCACCAATCAAGGGCGCCAGACGGCGGTCATCTCGCTTACAATAGGGCCGCTCGGCATCGTCCTCGGTGCCGTTCGAAGGAGCACCCGCGTGAGGCCGGCAGCTTTCCATTGGGAAATCCGGAGCTTCCTTTTCCTCGTCTCGATCCTGCTGGCTACCAGCCGGTCTGTCGGGGCTCAGAAGGCGCAGATGGAGCCCGCCAAGGGTGTTTTCCTGGTGGCCAAGCCCCGCGTCTCGGGTGCCTTCAAGGAGAGCGTGGTCCTCCTGCTGGCTCACAGTAAGGAGGACGGTACCCTCGGCGTGATCATCAACCGCGCGACGAGCCTCACTTTGGAGGAGGCTCTCCCTGGTCTGGAGCTCGAAGGTGAGCCAACCCACCGATTGTTCTTTGGCGGACCGGTGGCGATGAATGCTCTCCTCGTCGTGTACCGGACCGGCAACCCTCCCGAAGGGTCCCCGCACGTGATGTGGGATGTCTACTTCAGCAATGAGCGGGAAGTACTCGAGGACCTCTTGAGACGGAAGAAACGCGCGAACGAGATGCACATCTTTGTGGGTTATGCGGGTTGGGGACCGGGGCAGCTGCAGTGGGAAATCGGTCGGGGAGACTGGGAGCTCGTTCGTGGCGACAGGGAAACGGTCTTCGAAAAGGAACCCGAGCTGATTTGGCCGGAGCTGATGGGCCCGGTCACGCAGCAGGTCGCGGATTAGCAGGTTGCTGAGAACGAGTCAGCCTGCCGAGAGCGGAGCGTCCGACTTCGCCAAGGCTTCGTCAGGACCTCGCCGCCAGCCTTCGCAGGGCTTCGGCTTGGCCTCGCCGAAGCCGTGGGGTAGGGAGGAAACCGCCAACGGCGAAGGCGGGAAGCCCAAGGGCGTAGGCGGGAGCCCGGCGCGCCGCCGTCCGCAGCGAGCCTGCGAGCGGAGGACAGGCGAGCGAACGAGGAGTGAGCGAGCAGTAAAGAATGCGCCGACGAAAGCGCGAGCCGTGGGGGTGGGGCCCCATGGCACTAATGCACTTTATGACGGATCGGCGCCGGGCACCGCGTCCAGCCCTGCGCCCAATCTCGGGTATTGGGTGCCGAAGAAGCAAAGCGCATAGGATTGGAAGAACACCATCGCGGGCGTGTAGAGAAACGCCATCCCGTACAGCACGACCACGAGC
>JBOGJF010000613.1:0-1733 GCA_050747785.1 Vicinamibacteria bacterium | reverse complement strand
ATGTTCGCTCGCCCTAGGTCGACCAGTCTAATCCACTTCCCCCACTCCGTGTCGTAATAGACAGGTGTCTCGTCGTCACGAGGGTTCACAGGTTCAGTACGGTGCTCCCAGTGTCTTCCATGATCTGGCCGTCGCGGAGCACGATCGTCCGGTCCATGCGCTCGGCGATCTCCGGGTTGTGAGTAACCAGTAGAATCGTGTGGCCTTCGCGGTGGAGCTCGTTGAATAGCCCGATGATCTCCTCGCCCGAAGCGGTGTCGAGATTCCCGGTCGGCTCGTCCGCGAGGAGGATTGAGGGGCGGTTGGCGAGGGCCCTTGCGATGGCAACCCGCTGCATCTCCCCTCCCGACATCTCGGTGGGACGGTGCTGGCTGCGATGGGCGAGACCGACTTGTTCCAGAAGCTCGGTCGAGCGCTTCTTTCGCTTCCCGGCGGACTCGCCGGCGAAGATCATCGGTAGCTCGACATTCTCCGCGGCCGTCCCGTAGGGCAGGAGATTGAAGTTCTGGAACACGAAGCCGATTTTCCGGTTTCTGACATCGGCCAGCTCGTCCGCCTCGAGAGACGCGACCGATCGACCCTCCAACTCATAGGAACCTCCACTGGCTTGATCGAGACAACCGATGAGATTCATGAGCGTCGACTTGCCGGAGCCCGAAGGACCCACGATGGCGACGAGTTCTCCAGCGTCCACCGACAGATTGCTGGGGTGGAGGGCATGAACTTGGACATTACCGAGGTGATAGACCTTGCTCACCTCGGAGAGGATGATGATGGGTGCGGTCGACGCGATCCGGCTACTCATAACGAAGCGCCTCCACGGGATCCAGGCCGCTCGCTTTTCGCGCTGGGAAATACCCGGCCAGGACTCCCACCAAACCGAGCACGGAGATCGTGACCGCCGCCACCATCGGCGAGAAAACCGGCTTTCCCAACCACTGAAGGCCGCTGGACTCCATCGGGACCTGTGCCAAAGCCGCAATGAGTGCCAACGAGAGCGCCAGGCCGACCGCGCCTCCAACTCCGGCGATGGATACGGCCTCGAGAAGAAACTGCGTCACGATGTCGCGCCGGCGTGCTCCGAGGGCCATCTTGATCCCAATCTCGCGAGTTCTCTGTCGGGCGGAGACATACATGATGTTGGCAATGCCCACGCCGGCGACTAGCAACGTCATCCCGCCGATGACGCCCAAGAAAATCTCGATCCCGACCAGCACCAGACCCATCCCTTTGGACAGCTCGATGACATCCCAGAACAAGAGGGCCTGGTCATCCTTCGGATCGAACCGGTACTTGCTGGCCAGCACCTCCCGGACCTCTTGCTCGACCAGCTTGTTGTGCGCGGGCTCCCGCGGGGCATAAATGATCCGGTCGACTTGCGTCGGCCCGTGCATCAGGCGATACGTGGAGAGCGGAATGACGATCTTATCGACGTCGGGGCCATTGTACATTCCCATCTGCATCTTGTCGATCATCACGCCGATCACGATGAACGGGACGTCGTTGATCCGAATCGTCTTTCCCACCGGCTCCTCACCGCTAAAGAGCTCCTCCGCCACCCGAGGCCCGATGAACGCGACCCGCCGGTTCCGATCGATGTCCGGCTGGTCGAGGAATCGACCTCCCGTCTGGGGGTAGTGGGAGCGCATCGTCTCGAAGCTGGGAAGAGACGCAGTCACGAGGCGAGTCCGCGTATTACGGCCATACGTAACCGAGTTCTCCCAGGAACTGTA
>JBOGJF010000612.1:0-3306 GCA_050747785.1 Vicinamibacteria bacterium | reverse complement strand
AGACGGAGTCCTACGCGATCATGGACGGCAACTGGAAGCTGATCCACAACGTAGCTCGCCCTCCGGAAAGGCCCGAGTTCGAGCTGTTCGACTTCATCAAGGACCCGCTCGACCAGAAGAACGTGGCCGCCGAGCATCCCGACGTGGTCGAGCGCCTGGCGAAGCAGCTCGAGGCCTGGAAGCGGATGGCGACCCAGGCCAGGCTCAAGCCCGACAGCGAGGCGACGGAGGGGATGTCGGCCGAGCAGCTCGAGCAGCTGCGCAGCCTGGGCTACGTGAGGTAGGACTGGTCAGGAGCGGTTGCGGTAGAGCTGGATGTCCACGACCTGGGCCATCTTCTCGACGTCGAGGCGCCGGCCCAGGAACTCGGCGATGCGCCGGGCCTGGGGCCGCGCGCTCTGGAGTATCTCTCCGAAGTTCATCTCCAGGACGTCGAACTGTGGCCGTCGCAGGAAGAAGCGCGCGTCCCGCACCTGCTCGTCGAGGAGCTGCACCGCCCTCTCGTCCGGCGTCTCGTTCTTCTCCCCGCGGCTTACGAGCATCTTGTTCTGCGACGCGACGATCTCGCGGAGGTTGCGGTGCATGAAGAGCACCTGGTAGTTGTTGTCGGCGGGCAGGCTCTTCAGGAGGAACGAGAACTGATAGGAAATTGTAACTCAGCGGCCCGGGAGATCGACCGGAATTTTCTCCTCGAAGGGTGATCGCGGGATGGGCGAGAGGAGGCGGACGTCCAGCGCGGAAGTGAGCGGCAGAGTTTCTACTGGCTTGGAGTCGACTCCGGAGGAGCTCGCGGCGGACTCCTGAGATCAAGGTGATCGAGGATGCGGGCGATGACAACGGGTTCCGTGATGAAGGCGAGAATTCTCATCCGGCCCCGCAACGGGGGCAGTTTAAAGGGTCGACGTCGTAGATGCGATAGGAGCCGTCAGCTCACCCGCAGGCGCTTGTCGCCGAAGGGTGCGCGAGTGGGGGTGGGGCCCCGCGGCATTGATAGGAGCTTACGCACAAGACCTCTTGTCATCCTTTGGGTGATATCGATTCTACGCTCGGTGGTCATGGTCGGGTTCCTCACTTTCCTCCCGGTCCTGTTCGCGGGACGCGGGCATTCTCTCGAGGTCGGAGGGCGACTAGTGACCCTGTTTCTGCTGGCAAGCGCCATCGGTGGAATTATTGGTGGCTACCTGGTGGAGACCTTCAGTGCCAAGCGGGTGATGGGCTTTAGCCTGGCGGCGGCCACACCGGTTCTGTTGGGTGCTATTTGGATGGGGGGGCCGTGGCAGCTCGGGGCGCTGGTCGCCAGTGGTCTCCTCGTGACTGCCTCTCACCCCGTGAACGTGAGCATTGCTCTGGCCCTCGCCCCGGATCGAGCCGGTACCGTGGCGGCCTTCATGATTGGGATGGCGATGGGAATCGCCGGCCTCTTGATACCGGTGCTCGGGAGCTTCGCCGATGTACATGGAGTCGAAAAGGCGCTCACGCTGACGACCCTTTGCGCGACCCTGGCTTCGCTGCTCGTGATCCCGCTCCCCGCCGGCGGACCATCGATAGGGGCGATAGTAGCGAAAGCGGAGGAAGCGGCCCTCGGGCCGGCTAAGATATGATTCGCTCGGGGAGCAGACTTGAAGAGCCGATTCATCGATGCATGCGCGCGCCGGCCAGTGGATGCGACACCCGTTTGGTTCATGCGACAAGCGGGTCGTTACATGTCCGAGTATCGCGCCCTCCGAAAGAAGCACGCGCTCCTCGAGATCTGCCGGACTCCCGAGTTGGCGGTACAGGTCACTCTACAACCTCTTGAACGCCTCGGCGTGGATGCCGCGATCCTATTTTCGGATCTCCTGATCCCGCTCGTGCCGATGGGGGTCGAGCTCGACTTCATCCACGGCGAGGGACCCAAGATCGAAAACCCGGTGGCGACGTCCAGTGACGTCGAGAAGCTGCGCGACTACGAGCCCCGGGAGGCACTCGGTTTCACCATGGAGGCCATCCGCCAGTTGCGGCGCGAGCTCGAGGGCAAGGTGCCACTCATTGGTTTTGCCGGTGCGCCCTTCACGCTCGCCTCTTATTTGATCGAGGGAGGATCTTCGCGGAGCTTTGCCAAGACCAAGGCGTTGATGTACTCCGATCCCACCAGCTGGCATCGCTTGGCGTCCAAGTTGGCTTCCATGGTGCGTCGTTATCTCCTGGCCCAGATCGAGGCGGGGGCGCAGGCAGTGCAGCTTTTCGATTCTTGGGCGGGGGCGTTGTCGCCGCAAGACTATCGGGAGTTCGTCCTTCCCCACAGTCGCGCGGTCCTCGACGGGCTCGAGGATGGACGAGGTGCGAGGGACGGGCCCGTGCCGTTGATTCACTTCGCGACCGGGAACTCGAGTCTCCTCCCCTTGCTTCGCGAGGCCGGGGGCAGTGTCATCGGATTGGACTGGAGGGTCGATCTCGACGTGGGGTGGGACCTGCTGGGAGACGGCGTCGCGGTGCAAGGGAATCTCGACCCGGCAGTGCTCCTAGGGCCGCCCGGTCTCGTCCGCGATCGTGCCGACGACATCCTGGCCCGGGCCGGAGCGAGGCCCGGCCACATCTTCAACCTCGGCCATGGAGTGCTTCCCAATACTCCGGTGGACACCGTGGCAGACCTGGTTCGTCACGTGCACGAGAAGACGGCGCGATGATCGCCGTTCTGATGATGGCGCATGGGACACCGGACTCCCTCGAGGAGATGGGGGAATACCTGACGCGGGTCCGCGGGGGGCGACCCCCTTCAGCCGAGATGCTCGGAGAGATGGTTCACAACTATGAGGCCATTGGCGGTCGGTCTCCGCTTACCCAGCTGACTTGTGCTCAGGCCCGCGCCTTGGAAGCGACGCTCGGACCGCCTTATCGGGTGTTCGTGGGCATGAGGAACTGGCATCCATTAATAGAGGATGCCGTGAAGGAGATCACGGCAGCCGGAGCGACGCGATGCATCGGGATCCCCATGGCCCCGCAATACTCCGCCCTGAGCGTCGAAAAGTATCTCCAAGAGGCACGCCGACACGTCCCTCACGAGCTTCCGCTCACGTTGGTGCAGTCGTGGTTCGATCATCCAGGCCTCCTCGAGGCTTTCGCGGAGAATGTGCGCCGGGCGCTCGCCGGCGCGTCGGTCGATCGAGTCATCTTCACCGCCCACAGCCTTCCCGAGAGAGTTAAGGATCTTGCCGATCCCTCGAGTCCACCGTACCCAGTTCAGTTCGAGAAGACGGCCGAGGGCGTAGCCAGGCTGGTGGGCTTGGAGGAGTGGAGTACGGCGTACCAGAGCGCCGGCCGTACCAC
>JBOGJF010000611.1:0-4053 GCA_050747785.1 Vicinamibacteria bacterium | reverse complement strand
CGACTCCGATCCGCCGCGCCAACTCCCATTGCGCCCCTTCAGACTTGAACGCGAGACGGAACCTTATCGGCAACGCGGTCGCGACGATGGAATAAGTCAGTGATGAAGATGTGGCACCGGCCACCTTTTGATCAAATATTGCTTGAGACACGTTCGTTCAAGCGGCTGACCAACGCGAGCTCGAACAACGCATCCAACAAATACTCTGCAATTACACGGATCTTCGACCGCACGAGAGACTGGCCAGTGCCGCTCCGGCTAAGATCTACTTCGGTCGCGAACCCGTCCAGCTAGCCGCCGTCCAGCTAGCCGCCGTCCATCCTCCGCGAACACGACCACGCGAAGGACCCGCCCGTTCACCCTTTGAGATCGCTTATCTCGATCCAGACAAGATGCTTCCGGTGCTAATCCGGAAAGTCGCCTAGCTTCACAGCCGAGCGTCGGCGAATTCCACAGTCCTCGTGTGCCCCAATCGGCGCTCAGGGCACCCACGTCTCTCGAAACGTACGCTCCCGACCGCCTTGAACCGCTGCCCAGACCGGTAAAACAGCTCCAATTTCCCGCTCCAGCTGCCATTGCGCCCCTACTGTCTGTCAAAACGGTCCCACGGAACCCGCCTTCCGCCTAGTGATTGGACCGCAAGAACGACTCCGATCTGCCACGCCAACTCCCTTGCACCTCTACTGGGAAACGCGACCCGAATCGGCCACGCCAACCCCCATTGAGCCCCTATTACCCGCTTTCATTTACGGTACCGATTGGGCAGCTTCTTCCCATCCTTCCCAGCGCTCGCCTCGACGCGAGGCCTCAAGAACTTCACTGGCGTAAGGGTATCTCACAAACTCTTCAGGGTTCGCACGTTGAGCTTGTTCGAATACAGCAACAGCTTCGGAGTGCTGACCTACTTTGTTGAGTGTCTGCGCGAACTGAACTAGCTTGTAGTCATCCTCAGGATTCAGGCGAACGTCTTCGCGGTAAGCGTCAACGGCGTCCTCGTGTCGCCCCAACTTCCAAAGGGCTAAACCCAGACCGTAATAAGCATCGGGCAGCCCAGGAGCAATGGAGATAGCTCTATCGAAGTGTTGGGCTGCTTCCTGAAAGAAACCTTGCGCATTCTCCAATCGCCCGTGCGCCGCCTCCTCCAGTCCCATGACTAACAGTGCGCTACCCAAACTGGAAAGTGCATCTGCGTATTCGGGCCGCATCACGAGGGCACGTCGCAGTGGCTCAAGCGCTTCTTCGTGGCGTCCCATGTGTTGTAGAATGACGCCTTGGTTGTAGTTGACAATAGCTGCCCGGTCCTGATCGACTTCTAACTCGAGCGCATTCTGGCAAGCCATCAAAATCTCCTCCGCCAGAGCATCCAAGACGGAACCCTTCACCGTAGATGCCAGCTCGCAAAACGCCAGCATCTCTTCCGGCTCCCACCGGTCGTGCCTACCACCACAGGCAGGCCAATACAACGGTACCAGGAGCAGTAACAACAGGATTCGTCGCATCAGTACCGTTGGCGGGCAAAGTTGCTCGCCTTCTCAGCCTCGCCTGGAAGCAATATCGGAGGCACTCCCCATAACTCGCTCATCAGCGAAGCTGCGGTGTTGTTTTCGGGATCGCGGAGCCTAGTGCAAATCGAATACCAACGCGGTCGCGCTTTTTCCAGTTGAAATCCCGGGAAAACGGCGTCGTTCTTTTCACACGCGCGTGGCCGAATGCCTACGCCGCCTTTAGCTTTTTCCTACACCGTGAGGCCGTTTCCCCGCGGATCCACTCATCGCCGCATGCGCCCGTTCGTGTGGGATGAATCGAGGCTTATCTAGCGAGCCAGATAGCGAGCGTCACCCGCGATCGGACGCACCCATGTACGCGCGGTCCAAGAGGACGACCGGGTGAGTGACTTCCGCTTCGAGGCCGGACCTTCGCACGCCGTGGCGAAGCTGCATGAGGCAGCCCGGGTTGCCGCTCACGATGATATCGGGCGCGACCGCCGCCAAGTGCCTCATCTTCTCTTGCAGGGCGGCCATGGAAATGTCGTAGTGCGTGAGGTTGTAGATGCCCGCGCTGCCGCAGCACCGTTCTGCGTCCCGAAAGCTCTGTAACGACACGCCCGGAATGCTCCGGAGCAATTCGTAGGGCTCGTCGTGCACTTTCTGCGCGTGCAGGAGATGACAGGGCTCGTCGTACGCGACACGGGCCTCGACCTTGCCGCGGGGAGGCTCGAATCCCTCCCGCACCAAGAACTGCGAGATATCCGCGACCCGGAGCGCAAACTCCTTCGCGCGCGGGTCACCGTCCAGAATCTTGTCATACTCGGAGAGGGCCGCCCCGCAACCCGCCGCGTTCACGACGATGTTTGCGACGTCGACAGCCTGAAACGCCTTCAGGTTGGCGCGGGCCAGCTTTCGCGCGAGCTCGGGGAGACCGTTGTGCAGGTGCAACGCCCCGCAGCATCCCTGGTCCCGCGGGATCACGACTTCGAAACCGTTGCGCTGCAGCACTCGCGCGGTTGCGCCGTTGACGTCGGCAAAGAAATGAGAGGCGATGCACCCGGTAAAAAGTCCGACGCGTTTGCGAGGGGAGCCGCGCGGGGAAAGCACCGGAGGCAACGGTCGGACGGCGTCTCGCGGCGGCAGATTCGGAAGCAGAGACTCACGCTCCACCATGGTTCCCGGCAAGAATCGCAACGAGGCTCTTACGACGCGTCGCAGACCGCTCGCCTGGTAGAAGCGGAGCAAACCAACGACCCATGCCAGGCGTTTCGGATGGGCGACCACGCCGCCAAGAAGCGATTTCTTGATCGCGCGAGCGAGCCAACTCTCCGTCTTGGCGTCGGTGATGAGACCGCGCACGTCTTCCATGATCGATCCCACCGGAACCCCCGCCGGGCACACGGACTCACACGCCCGACAGGTCAGGCAGTCGTAGATGTCATTGGCAAGCGTATCCGTGAGGACGAGGCGCCCCTCCAGCAACGCGCGTACGTTGTACACCTGACCGCGAGGGGCTACCGATTCGCGGCCCAGGGCGCCGTAGGCGGGGCAGGCGGGAAGGCAGAGCCCGCAGTGAACGCAGGCCAGCGTCTTGGCGTAGAGAGCCTCTTCGTGTGGTGTGCGCGTGGTGCGGGTCACCTCGACATCTCCGATCGTCGGGCTCACAGACGACCGACGAAACGACCCGGCGAGAGGATCGTGCTCGGATCCATCCTTTCTTTGATCCTCTTCATGAGATCGAATCCTCTCGGGGTCTCACCGAAGACATCTAGCTGCGATTTGAGCGCCGGCGGTCCGGACTCGAGCACCGCGTTGCCGGAGAGGGCCCGCGCCGTCTCGAGTCGATGGAGATAACCCTTCGGTTCGTCGGTCTTCGTGTAGATCCGTCCCTTTTCCGGATAGGCCACGACCGATCCCTGGGGCTGCCAAGCCTCCACGAGGCGCATCGTGTCGGAAGGAAGCGCCTGTCCCAGAACGACGCACTCGCTTTCCGAGCCCGACGACGGGGAGGGAAAGTCACGAAGCCGGTGCCACACCTCGTCGGCTTGCGGTCCCTCCAGCCGAGCGACGTCGTCGGCACGCAAGAGCGCTTCTGCCTTACGGCAGCCCTCGCTCGCTTCCTCGTCGATCCCTTCGAATCGGAGCAACAGCACCCAGCCCGCGAGCGAAAGGGACGCGGCCGTCGTGGGGTCGATAACCGCGACCACTTCTGGCGGCGCCACTCCGGAACGAACGGACGAAAGGCCGGTGGCGAGCCGCTGCGGGCTGTCGAATGATGCGGCCACCGTCAGAATCGTCTCCGGAAGGGGACGAACCCGCAGATGGACCCGGGTGAGGAACGCCAGCGTTCCCCGCGACCCCACCATCAACTTCATCAACTCGTAGCCGGACACGTTCTTGACGACCCTACCTCCCGCCGCGACCTGGGTTCCGTCAGCGAGGAGCGCCTGGAATCCCAGGAGCAGATCACGAGGACGCGCTCCCGGTGCACGACGAAAGCCGGGCTCCCCTGAGGCGAGGATGCCTCCCACCGTCGCGCGATCCGCGGCCGGTGGATCCCAGGGAA